>LADV01000218.1 GCA_000961805.1 Peptococcaceae bacterium BRH_c23
GCGCTTGCTGGTTTACGTGCTAATGAAGCCCGTTACTTTATGAACAAATACAAGCATGAATTTACGGTCGTACCAGCTAGCGAAAGCCAGGAGACCCTTGATTATGTGAACCGAATTTTGAAAGAAGAACGTGATATTGAGTTTGCGGCCAAACCTTTAGAAACGTCGCGTTTTCAAGTGGAAAATATCAAATTTGCCTACGTCTTTTATGAGGATGGTCTTGTGATCAACGTCATGTATACGGTTGATGACCCTAAGAAGCGGGCCGTTGGTTTTAAGCTTTCTGAGGGGATGGAGATACCAAAGGAGTTAGAAGAGAAGTTTAAGTTTGCTAGGCAGAAGTCTAAACTAGCTGGAACAATTCGGGGTTCGTTTTTTGTAATTAAAGGAGAATATTAAAGTAAGCAAAAGCGCAAGTGGAGGAATCCAGCCATTTTTTGTATTTGGTCATTCTTTTTCTTCATTGAAATTAGTGAAAGCTATTTTCTCTCTAGGTAAAAAATAGCTTTCACTCGCTAGAAAACCCAATGGATGCGGACATTTTCCTTGGTAACTTCTACTTTGCTAATAGGGGTTCAGGGGGGATGCGTATCTTTTTTCCTCTGAAGATCATCACCTACACCCAAGGCGAATATGGGATGGAGTACAATCCGATGGAAATCTCCCCTGCGGAAGCAGTAGCGTATGAGGATGCTATCCTCGTAGCCATTGCCAAGGAGAATCGTTTCTTTGAAAACGATCGAGGTCTTGCAGAATACATCCACGACGAAGCTCTCAATAAAAAGGTGTATAGCCTGTACCCGTCCGTTGAGATTGTCGACGGTGAGTTGTGGGGAGTAATGACTGCCGGGCTGAAGAAGTCCCTCTCAGGAGAGGAAATCGCTGAGCTTCTTGATTTTGTGACTGGACAAAACAGCGATGGCTACGGCGAAGGTTTTGAACAGCGGCCCATAAAAATTCCTGACAGCGAAATCTACGTCAGCTTTTGGAGTCACTAAAACTATTCCTTAAAACTTGAGCAGGAGATGAAAAATAATTTACCGGGCCTCGGCTACGGAGGCCCGGTGATGGGATGAATGAAAAGTGAACGGACAAATAGTGCTCTTTGGTTTCTTATGAAGCTGAAGGGCGCTTTTTTTGTTACAGCAGATTGCTGTGAGCTATACAAATAAATAAAAGAACGAGAAGGCGCTGTCTTACAAAAAAGGCAGCGCCTTTTTTGTTTTTCCGAGAAAGGAGCTGAACAATGAAGCATGATGTAACTTAAACGCCTTTCTGGATTCCGAGCTGGAGCAGATACTGTGCTTTGACACGGCAATCGATGCGGAAAGGTTCTACACCAGTAAAAGCGCCATCTTTCTTGTAATGCCGGAGGAAGATAACACAAAGTATTTCATCATCAGCCTGATCGTCCAGCAGCTCTACCGTGAAATCCTGTCGGTTGCCGACGAGCATGGAGGCAAGCTCCCCAACCGTGTGATGATGTTCCTCGACGAGATCGGTACCATCCCTAAAATTGAGTCGGCAGAGATGATGTTTTCCGCTTCCCGCTCCCGACGCGTGTCCATCGTTGCCATCATACAGAGCTTTGCACAGCTGGAGAAAAACTATGGCCGAGAGGGTTCGGCCATCATTATAGACAACTGTCAGAATACTGTGTTCGGCGGTTTTGCTCCCAACAGCGAATCGGCGCAGATTTTGTCGAAATCCATGGGAAGCAAGACTGTCATGAGCGGCTCGGTCAGCCGGGGTAAAAACGATCCGTCGCAGAGTCTGCAGATGATCGAGCGACCGTTGATGACCCCCGACAAACTCAAATCCATGCCAAAAGGCCGCTTTATCGTCACAAAGACCGGCGCCTACCCGATGCGTACCAGACTGAAGTTGTTCACGGAATGGGGCATTACCTTCGGCAAGCCTTATGAGATCGCCGAACAATCGGCCAGAGAGGTGGAGTATGCCAACAGGCGCAGAGTGGAGGAAGAAATCATCCGTCGGCACTCTGCCTGTGTAGATGTGCCGGAGAAAGCTGATGCCGGAGCTGCCGCATCGGGCGGATTACTCCACACACCGATCCAAGAGCCAGAAGCGCCGATCAGGACAAAAGCACCTGTTCGGATTGAATAGGAGGTGAAGCTGTGGCTTACTTTTCTTCTCTTCTCTTTATTCTTCGGAGCTGCCGCACCGAGCAAGAGCAGTTTATATGTATCTGCATGATCGTGCCGACAAGGAGGGTAAATGTTATCCAGCGATTGGTACCATCGCCAAAGAACTGAAGCTGTCCCGAAGCACGGTCAAGCGCGCAATAGCTGACCTTGAAAAAAGCGGCCGTCTGCGCAAGGAGCAGAGATGGCGTGAGAACGGCGGCAAGAGCAGCAACCTGTATTATGTGGTACAGCAGGATTCCAGTTAAAGGGGCAGAAAAATGACCTTCTCCGCCAAGGGGAAGGTCTGTCTGCTTTTCGGTGAACTATGCTACGGTTCATGATGAACTGTGCAGTGAACTCCTCACTCTAAAGAAATGACCTAAACATCAGAAAAAAGACAAAGATTTAAAGAATACTTTATAACGTATGACAAAGTCAAATAATTTGTTGACAAAGTCAAGTATATTATATAATATATATTTAAATCAATCAAAATGAAAGGATGATATTTGTGAAAAAAAATATACCTGATAACAAGATCGACCAAGTACGAGAATTTAACCGATTTTTCACACGAAAGATAGGTGTCCTGCGTGAAGGATTATTGCACAGTTCGTATTCCCTTACTGAAGTGCGAATCTTGTTTGAAATTGCCAATAGCGATAATCCAACTGCTACAAAGTTAAGCCGTGCATTGGGATTGGATGCGGGTTATTTTAGTCGTATTTTAGCTCGCTTTGAGGAACAAGGGCTTACTGAGAGAGTTCGTTCAGAGCACGATGGCCGACAGTTTCTTATTCGTCTTACACAGGAAGGCATGAAATTATTTTCACTTTTAGATCAACGTTCACGAGATGAGGTAGCCGAGATGTTGAGTGAACTTAGTGAAGAAGATCAACAGAAGCTCCTGAAATCTATGCACGATATTGAAAACATTCTCGATAAGAAAAGCTTCAAATTTTCTGAAGCGTTTTTCCTGAGAAGTCATCAGCCGGGTGATATGGGCTGGGTTACCCACCGCCATGGTGTGCTGTACGCCCAGGAGTATGGTTGGGATGAACGTTTTGAGGCACTTGTGGCTCAGATTGCAGCGGAGTTCATTAACAACTACAAACCTGAACGTGAGCGGTGCATAATCGCAGAGATGAATAGTGAAATTGTGGGGTCGGTGTTCGTTGTTCAAAGCAGTGATACGGTGGCTAAACTGCGACTCCTTTTGGTAGAGCCAAAGGCACGTGGATTGGGGCTCGGAAGCCGCTTGGTACAAGAGTGCATTACTTTTGCAAGGCGTGCAGGTTACCTGAAGCTTGTTTTATGGACCAACAGCGTACTTGTAGAGGCACGGCATATTTATGAGAAAGCTGGATTTAAACTGGTAGAACAGGAAGAACACCATAGCTTTGGCAAAGACCTTGTTGGGGAGACGTGGGAGCTGGTTCTTTAATGAAAGGTTCTCAAACAAACCCTTCAACTGAATCCAGACAAAGCTTTTGGCAGATTTGGCTGTTAATTTGTTCTAATTTACTTACCTCTATAGGGGGAGGAACTGTATTAAGTGCAGCAAAGGGTATTTCAGAATTAACAATGCTTGGAAGCGGATCAATTTTTGCCTTTTTAGTTGGAAGTGCATTTAGCTTAGGATTGCTAATAGCAGTGAAATGCTACTGCCGCAGTCGTATACTGGCTTATATTTCTATTGCTACCATCTTTAGCTCGATAACACTTTTGGGCATTGTGTGGGGCAATGCATTCCTCATAGAGAAAAACTTGCCTTTGTCTGGAGCTATGGCATGTTTATTTTTGCTAGTTTTAATAATACGGTATGCATTCTGGTTCTTGAGCAGATCATTGCGGTCTAACATTGCTTCAATGGTAAAGTCTTCGTGGCTTGCATTGACAGAAGCTGCATATTTTCTCGGGTTCATTATCGGCCTATTGCTAAGACCTAGTGCCTTATTGGCGGGAGGCAGTATTATAAGGGTTCTAATTTTAGATATCTTTTTATTGTTTATTGTTGCAGTCTTTGATTTTTTACAACAAAAATACGCCTGCAATAGCCTTGGTCAATACGTATTCAACAATAAAGGCAGGATAACCAAACAACCATTTTTTTTGTACCTTACAGGAGCATTAGGATTCCTGACCATCGCGTTTCAAGTGGTAATTTTTTATTTTGCAGATAGTATGGCCCAAGCCAACATACCCATTCTCAGCGCTATGGCAGATGTTATACTTGCTCTGTTTTATACAGGGGTAGCGGCAATGGCCACATTGTGTTTTTATTGGAACCCTAACTTAGAAATTGTTGATAATAGGTCAGCGATAGTTTCATTGCAATTAAATAAGCGGATGGTCAGCATTCCTTTTTCATTGCTGGTTTCGCTATCAGGTTTGCTGATTTTTTTGGGTATTTCAGGGATTACTACTGTAGCCAATTTAAGGAATGATTCAACTCTATGGTTGATGGCCAGGGTAATTTCGTCTTTATCAATAGGTATCGGAGCAGGCTTATTTGAACTTTTGTTTCTTAGCATAGTTGGTCGGATTAACTCTTGGCAAAATTCAACAGTAGCCCTAGCAATTGGGGTTGTGTCTACAGGCGCTGCAGTTGCCATGTTTCTTATGCTGCAGTGGAAGATGTATCTCATAAGCAAGTTAGTTATAATTATAATGGGTGCTGGCTTAAGTATTCTGTTAATTGAGAAGGCTAAAGCTCATCAGGACAAATCATATTAACCGGGAGTTTGCATTAATCCTACCATAAAGCCTGTAGCCAAAACAAAGGCATCACTTGGATTCGGAGGATTCAGGATAAAGTATGGGACAGTTTTATTTTCCGGGACTTTAAACTGAAATTCGAAGAATAAACCCGGTTTGAGGCTATTATTCATTTTTATTGCACCCTCATAAAATACTTTTGCTTTAAATATACCAGAATTTTAATTATGTAAGTAAGTACAAAACGGTGTGTCTGTGATATCATTTCCGTGCTGGAGCTTGAGCAGTCGAATGTATTCCAACATTTAGCGGTACTGCGACATGAGAATCTTATCGAGTCGAGAAAACAGGGACTCCAGAACAAGAGAGTCATTTGTACAGAAGGTATAGATGACTCTCTTGCATTTCTGTTTATGGTATGCTTGTTCTTACTTAAGGGGATTATTCCAACTAAAGCATTACTTAAACATCGGAAGCCTTATCTATGCTTAATAAGTCTAAAGAATTGGGCATAACAGCAACGGTTTCGTTCGTCGATGCTAGCGTTGGCAAGGCCAGAAAGGACCGAGTGGTAAAAAGTCTCAGGATGGGTGCAGAGCATCTGCTGGCAAAGAATGGGGTTGAAGTCATGCGGGGAAAGGGGTTAAGAATCATTTCAGACGTTGGGTTCAATAACCTATATCGTAGGCCAATAGGTCGAGGATATGCTCGCGATCATCTCATTGACACGTGCACCACACCCAGACGTTTGAAGACTGCAAAGTCTCTTTTACTCCAAAGAGTTACCCCAGATTTAATTTTGCCTAAGGATCTAAATTTGTCAGTTATGCTTTGCGGGTTTGGGGTATGTATTTGTACAGCGTGAAAGAGGTTCGGGGGAACATCTTTTAGGGTTTATCGAGTGTATCGTTTAGGTGAACAGGAAAATATTGATTATGTAAATTTTGTTATTGAGTTATGTTATAATAATAGCAAATGTTTATACAAAGTTACTTCAGGTGTATTGGGAGTGTTTCCTCATGGAAGTCTATCGTAACGTGTGTCCGCGCAATTGCTTCTGTACCTGCAGCATGCTGAGTTATGCTGAAAACGGTAAACTGATTCGGGTCACGGGTGATTCGGAGCATGGATTTACCAGAGGGAAGCTCTGCTCCAAAGGATACGCCTATACCCAAAGGGTTTACGATGCAAAACGCATATTGCACCCCATGCGGCAATACCCACGAGGGTCTGGCCGTTGGCACCGGATTGCTTGGGACGAAGCGATGGATATCGTGACGCGCAAAATGCTTGAATTAAAAGGAAGATACGGTTCATTTCGGCCAATCTGTTTCAATAAACAGACTGGGAATATTGGGATCCTGCATTATGCCTTGGATGGTTTTTTTGCAGCTTTAGAGTCTACGGTTGTCAATGGAACCTCCTGTTGGTCAGCAGGACTCGATGCCTTTCTCTACACTTTTGGAGATATGCGCAAATCCGACCCCGAGGATATGGTGAATAGCAAGATTATCATAATCTGGGGAGGAAATCCTGCCTGGACGGCTTTACACCAGATGTATTATATCAATCAGGCTCAAGAAAATGGGGCCAAGGTGATTGTCATTGATCCGGTCTTCACAGCGACCGCTGCTCAAGCCGATATTTTTATTCAACCGAAAGCCGCGAGCGACGGCGCTCTGGCTTTGGGGATGGCTAAGTATATCATCGAACAAAATATCCATGATCAAGATTTTTTACAGCAATTCGTCGAAGGCGGAAAAGAATTTATCCAATATGTTGCAAACCTCTCCGATCAATGGATCGAAAAGGAAACGGGTTTACCCAGGGAAGCGTGGCAAGAGGTCGCTCACCTTTATGCAACTCAGCGTCCAGGGTGCATCTGGCTGGGATTAGGTTTGCAGAGGCACGCCAACGGGGGGCAGAATTTCCGGGGGATTTTAGCCCTTGCTGCTTTAACCGGAAATATCGGGGTCTCCGGAGCAGGTGTCTATTATCCCAGTCAGGAGCATTGGCGCTTATTGAACTGGCACACGCGCGATGCGTTTCTTAAAAAAGCAGAACCTGCGATCCGTACGGTTAGTTTGAATAATTTTGCCGAAGAGGTGTCCAAGCTCTCTGAACCACCCGTTAAAATGCTTTTCTTAGCCGGGAGAGATCTTTGGCAGGATGCCAATACCGGAGCGCTGGCAGCAGCCCTGGAACAAATGGAATTAGTTGTGCAAGCGGATCATTTCCTGAACCGGAGTTCCCATTTCGCCGATATCTTTCTTCCCTCCACGACTCAATTTGAGGAATGGGATCTTGTCCCAAGTTATTGGCATCACTGGATTGCTGTAAACCAACAAGCGATTGAGCCCCGAGGGGAATGCCGCTCAGATTTACAAATTGCTCAGAACTTGGCACATAAAATAAATGAACTGGCTCCAGGATGTGTTTGCGATCCTCAAGTCGGGAGTGAGGAAGAATGGGTGGCTCAAGAATTATCGCCAGAGCTTTTGGAGTCACTTAATGTAACCTCTTTCTCCGAGTTGCTGGAAAAACCTCGCAAACTTCGAGTTTCTCCTCTCGCCTGGGCGGACTTGAACTTTCCTACACCATCAGGAAAGTTGGAGCTTAAATCCGGGCTGGCACTGGCAGACGGCTTCCCGCTTTTGCCGGAATTCAGCAGGGGTTTCTATCCTCCCGTCCATTATCCATACCGTTTGTTAACCCCCCACCTCAATTCGGGAAGCAATTCCCAATTTACAAATTTACACTGGTTGAGTTGGGGTATTGATGAACCAAAGTTGAGAATCAATCCTCGGCTGGCGCAAAAACTAAAAATCCAAGACAATGACCGGATCCGTGTGTACAATCATTTGGGTGAAGTTGTCCTGCCGGTTCGAATCACCGCCACGGTACCGGAGGACACGGTTTTGACCTATACCGGCTGGTTTCCGGGTAAAACTCAAATTAATCGTTTAATTGATGGCAAGTCCTGTGACATGGGAATACGGGGAACAGGCCAGCCCGGGATTGCCCTGTATGACACCTATGTCAACCTTTCTGCCGTCTAATGGTTAAAAAGGAGCAGCACAATATGAGACAGATAGGTTTTTTAATTGATGTCACAAGATGCATGGGATGCCGCTCCTGCGAAGTAGCCTGTAAGAATTTTCGGAACCTCCCTGAGACCCAGCGTTATCGGCGTGTCAAATGTATGGATTGGGAAAAGGATGGAGAAACGGGAATCTATTACCTTTCCTTATCCTGCAATCATTGTGAAAACCCGGTTTGTTTCCTGGTGTGCCCGAATCACACCTACCGCAAACGCCGCGATGGAATTGTGGTGCATGATCCGGGACTTTGTGACGGGTGCTGCCGCTGTGTTAAAGCTTGTCCCTATGAAGCTCCTCAGTATGATGAGGCCACGGGTAAGGTGGACAAATGTGATCTCTGTGTGGAGCGCTTAGATCAAGGAAAACGGCCGTTTTGTGAAGAGTCGTGTGTCAATGGTGCCCTGCACACCATTTGCCTTAATCGGGAACTTGATCCCGGCCTGCACAAAACCATCCCCGGGTTTCCGGACATTCGCTTGACCCGACCTTCGGTTCGTTTTTTACCTCCGAGGCTTCCCCTACAGTGGCGGCAAAAATCTTTGTAGAAAGCTACAATGTCAGCACGGAAGTTTTGTTGGTTTCTACAAGTTTCTTTATTGGAAAGGCGGATAATCTTTGAAGGAATATCATTTGCAAACCAAGTTATTGGAAGCATTGAGCCGCGGTGAAGGATTACCTTCCTTAGCGAAGATTCTGATGGAGTTTTTTAAGAACCCAATCATCGTGACAGATCCTTTTGGCAAAATCCTTATTTTCCAGGTCAAAACGGAGGAAAGTTTTTATTTCGGAGAGTTTTTCCCTCTTTCGGGGGTAAGTTCCCAACTCAAATCTGGTGAGATCTTCGAGGGCAATGTTTTGATTCAAGAGAAAGAACCCCACGTGATGCCTTATGTGGCTTTGCCTTTATATCAAGATGGGCTTGATGGTTATGTGATCATCATCCTCTCCCGCAGCCCTTGGAACAGGGAGTTTGCGGCTGGCCTTAAGGAGTCCCGTTTAGCTTTACTGGTGGCTATGAGGAAGCAAAAGGAACTGCAAGAGATTCAACTGCAATACAAAAATGAATTTCTCCACGATCTCCTCTATAATAACTTTGAAAACAGAGAGACCATCATTCAGCGTGCGCGCTCCCTGGGTTTGGATTTATCCTGTCCGCATGTTGTGGCCGTTATCGAACTGGATGCTGAAGAGAATTTAGAAGAAGAGATTTTAGACAGGCTGCAAGACCTATGGGAGGTTTATTTAGCTCAGCATTGGCCTAAGCCGATTCTCGCCCGGCGGGGCATGGCGCTCGTACTCTTATTACCGTTTGATAAGAACCTGTCCTTTTCTGAACTTAAGCTGAAAATTGATGTTTTCATCCCAAAAATTAAGCAGGATATTTATCCGCGACTTCCTGTTAGTTTCTCCATAGGAATCGGGCACATCTATGCTGAAGCGGAGGAACTCTACCGCAGTTATCAAGAAGCGAAAACGGCCTTAGAGTTAGGACGGTTTTTTGATAAGCAAGATGAAATAACCTATTATGATGAATTGGGTATCTTAGCGCTGCTCTATCGGATCGGGGAACAGGAATTAAAAACTTTCTGCTTTCATACCTTACGTCCGCTGCTGAATCACGATAAAGAACAAGACGGGCAATTGATGGAAACCTTGCGCACCTATTTCCGTTGTAATGGGGACTTGACCATCACAGCCCAAAAACTCTATATTCACGTTAATACCCTAAGATATAGACTTAAAAAAGTCCAGGACTTATTGGGTATGAATTTAACTAAATTGAGTGTCCAGTTTAATCTGGATATTGCCTTACGTATTATTCACCAAAAGAAATGGAAGTAAAAAATTCTTGAGCAGAAACCGGTTGGAGGTTGTGCAAAACAACAATCAACCGGTCTTTTTTGTTGGAGGATCAGACAAAGGTCATTAAAGCCAAATCACGAATTATTTATTACTAGGCAAGACCTCACAGGAAGAGATTCCTGTGAGGGTCGTTTGTACAAGGATAAAGTACGTTAACGGAGGTGAAACAACTCACAATCGCATTTGTGTTTACCCCTTACCCATTCAAAAGGTTCATTGATTTAATCCGAAAGAAGACGAGAAATTGTGAGAAGGAGGTTATATGATGCAAGACAAGGAAATGCAAGGTTTTGGTATTTCCCGACGCGGGTTTCTTAAAGGCTCAGCAGCGCTTGGCGGTCTGAGCGTAGCCGGGCTTGGATCCTCCATCTGGTTCAAACAAACCACAGCCACTGCCGCACCCGCGGTCAATGAGAAGAAAGTACGGAGCGTCTGTTCTCCTAACTGCTGGCAGACGTGTTCACACTTAGTGACCGTGCGGGACGATAAGGTGGTAAAAACTGAAATGGGGTCTTTCCCCCAAGGAGATGAAGATTATAACCGCGTTTGTTTGCGAGGCTTATCTCATGTCCAGCGGATTTATCATCCGGACCGGATCACCCGCCCGCTGAAAAGAGTGGGGGAAAGAGGTTCAGGCAAGTGGGAACCGATTTCATGGGATGAGGCCTTGAATACGATTGCCCAAAAATTCAAGGACACCCAAGCGCAACACGGCAAAGAATCCGTGGCTCTCTTTGGTGGCTCCGGGAATTACGGCATTCTCAACGGAGGATTCGGAGGAATCCTGCGCTTTGCCGGTCTGCTGCAGAGTACTTTCTTCAGCGGCAGCATTGATGAAGCCATGCTGCACGGGTTCAGCACGGTGGTCGGAGGGCCGGCCTTTGGGGCTACGTCCAACGAACCGGCGGATTGGAAGAACTGTAAAGTTGTGATTCTTTGGGGAAGCAGTATGTCCGAAAGCCAGGTTCAGAGTACCCGTTTTATCAATGATGCGCTTGAAAATGGCTGTAAATTGATTGTGGTTGATCCAAGATTTTCGACTATGGCCTCCAAAGCTGACCTTTGGCTTTCCTTGAAACCTGGTAGTGATCCGGCTTTAGCTTTGAGTATGCAGCAAGTGATAATCAGTGAAAAGCTCTATGACCAGGATTTCCTCCTCAAGCGCACCGTAGCACCTTTCTTGGTTCGGGAAGATAACAAGAAGTTCCTAAAAAGTGCGGCTGGAAAATATATGGTCTGGGACACCGTAAGCGGTACAGCTAAAGCATTCGATACTCCGGGAGTTATACCGGCTTTAGAGGCAAGTCAAGCGATTGACGGCGTAAAATGCAACACCTCGTTTGTTTTGCTTAAAAAATTGACGGACGAGTATGCTCCGGAAAAGGCTGCGCAAATTTGTGAGCTGCCAGCTGAGGATATCCGTAAGGCTGCCCGTATGTTTGCCACCGTTAAGCCGGGTGGAATCCGCGGGAGTATGGGGATTGACCGTTACTACAATGGGGATGTCATAGGCCAGGGGATTGCCACCCTGCTGGCCCTGACAGGGAACTTCGGCAAAAGCGGCAACATTCAGAATTTGTTCTTTGGTCCCTTTGAAATGACGAATTTAGGGTGGCTATTCCCTGCCGGGACGTTCTATACCATGAAACGGTTAATCACCATTCAAGATGATGTCGAACAAGGAAAAACCAAAGTCCTCTATGCGATGTGCAGCAACTTTATCAACCAACTGACAGATCGTAACCGCTGGATTCAAAAAGTATTACCCAAGCTTGATCTGGTGGTCGTCGCCGATCTGTATTATACACCGAGTGTAAAGTATGCGGATATCGTTTTGCCGGTGGCGCACTGGTATGAAACGGAAGAAATCGTAATGGGCGGAGAAATGCCTTTCTTCCTTTACCGGGACAAAGCGGTTGAACCACAAGGGGAAGCCAAACCGGATTGGGAAATTTGGAAAGGGCTGGCCGAGCGTCTTGATTTTGGCAAGTACTTCCAGGGAAGCCCGGAAGAACAAAGCCGAGCCTTCATTGATGACCCGGTCTTTAAAAATGCCGGAGTAACGATGGAAAAGCTGAAAAGAGACGGTATGGCCCGGGCCTTTCCCCGTCCGTTTATCCCGTATCAAAACGGATTTAAAACTGAATCCGGCAGGGTCGAATTTTATTCGGAAAAAGCCTTAACCTACGGGCAGGAGCTGCCCTATCATAAGTGGCCGATCGAAGCCGGGCCGGATAGTCCTGAAGCGAAAAAATATCCAATCGTCTTTAACCAACAGCATAACCGTTTCAGGATTCACTCCACGTATTGCAATGTCCCTTGGTTACTTGAACTAAATCCGGAGCCCAGAGCCCATGTCAATCCCAAAGACGCCAAGGCTCGGGGAATTAAAGACGGGGATGTGATTGAGATCTTTAACGACCGGGGGCATGTCCTGGTTAAATGCTTGTTCAGCGAAGCGATTCGCCCCGGAATGATGAACCTGGAGCAAGGTTGGTGGGACGAGTATTATATTAAAGGGCATCATCAGGAGCTAACCCATGCCAAGAGTAAACCGCAAACCACAAACTTCTCCTTCTTCGATATTCGCGTTGATTTTAAAAAGGCCGAGGGGGTGTAATTCATGGCTCAGAAAAAATATGGCATGGTCATTGACTTAAAACGTTGTGTCGGTTGCCACACGTGCGCGGTTGCGTGCAAGCTGGAGAACAATGTGCCGCTGGGCATGTTCTGGAATCGGATTGAAACCATAGGCGGGCCACATATGGATACCCCTAAGGGAGAATATCCCTATCTGGAAATGAGCCATCTTCCGTTAGCCTGCCAGCATTGCGAGAATGCACCTTGTGTTAAAGTATGCCCTGTCGGGGCAACTTATAAGGCGGAAGACGGACGAACCCTGATTGACTATGAGCGCTGCATCGGCTGCCGTTACTGTATGTCAGCTTGTCCTTACAATGTGCGGGTGTTTAACTGGCAGGAGCCGAAAAAGATTCCCAGCCATGATGTGGGGTCTGCTGATACTCCCCAACGGAAACGCGGGGTCGTCGAAAAATGCTCGATGTGTGAACAGCGTACGAATAAGGGAGAGTTGCCTTTCTGTGTCGAGTCTTGTCCGCAGCGGGCCAGGCATTTCGGGGATCTGAATGATCCGACCAGCGAGGTCTCCCGCCTGATCCGGGAGCGAAAGGCGGAAAGGCTCTTGGAAGACAAGGGTACAAAGCCGCAAGTTTACTACATTCGTTAGAAAGGAGGAAAGATTCATGCCACGTAAAAGAATAATTAATGCTTGGACAGTGACCTTAGGCATCTTGGCGGTAATAGGGATAGGTGCTTGGATCTATCAGCTTACACAGGGTTTGGTTGTCACAGGTATGAATAACATTGTCTCCTGGGGCCTGTATATCACATCGTTTATGTTCTTTGTCGGACTTTCGGCCGGCGGATTGATCGTTTCTTCCTCAGCCACAGTGTTTAATATCAAACAGTTTAAACCGGTCGCGAAGCCGGCGGTGCTTCTTTCTACTGTTTGCATTATTGCGGCAGCGCTTTTGATTGTGGTGGATTTAGGGACTCCGGAAAGGATGCTGAACCTGCTTCTTCATCCCCAGTTCAATTCCCCTCTCATCTGGGACGTTATAGTCATAACCGTCTATTTGGTTATCTCTTTGCTTTACTTGTATCATATGACCCGCCCCAATCCCAATGAGAAATCCATCAAAATCTTATCGAGCGTGGCCTTGCCGGTTGCCATTCTTGTCCACTCTGTCACGGCTTGGATTTTCGGCCTGCAAATCGCCCGTCCTACCTGGCATAGTGCCCTAATGGCACCTTTATTTGTCGCCTCAGCGCTTGATTCAGGCTTGGCGTTATTGCTGGTGGTTATCGTTGCCTTAAATAAATTCCGCCTCTTTAACGTCCCAAAAAGCTTAATCTCCACCTTAGCGGGGTTGCTCAGTGTGTTCATCGCCGTCGATGCTTTCTTTGTTTTCTCCGAAGTTCTCACCGCATTATTCCCGGCTGAAGAGCGCCTGATGGCCTATATCAATCAAATGCTGACAGGAAGCCTGGCACCGTTTTTCTGGGGTGAAGTCATTTTAGGAGCCTTGATTCCCTTTATGATTCTCATCTTCCGCAAAAACCGGGAGAATATGACCCTTGTTGTTTTATCTTCGGTGCTGGTGGTCATGGGCGTCTTCTTTAAACGGATCTGGTTGTTATTCTCATCCATGTTATTGCCTTTGCTCGACTATGCTCCCGGCGTGACTTTAGGGAAATACAATTTACCGGTCAGTTTCCGGACAGGGCGTGAGGTCGTACCGAATATTTGGGCAACCCTAGGATCCTATACGCCAAGCTGGGTGGAAATAACCATCGTCCTAGGAGTCATTGCTTTAATTACTCTTCTCTACACTTTGGGTGCCTATGTCTTATTCACTCCGAAGCAGGAAGAACACTCTCACACCCAGGGAGGGGAAGGGCATGCAACCCAGTCTCACGCTTATTAAGAAAAAAGCACTGATGGAGATGGCTTCCAATCGGCAAGCGGTCTATCGGACTCTGGCCCTGCTCTGGACCGAACCAACTCAAGAGCTCTTTGATCAAGTGCAGGCTGAGCCAAGCATCATAGTTGAACTGAAACACTGTCTTACCCGCATGAACCCGGAAAATTCGGAGCTAACAGCGGGCTTGCAGTTACTGGAAAGCTTTTTTAACGAGGAGTGGCCAGAGCTGCAGCAGCCTTTGACCGAGTGGCGTGTCGAGTTTACCCGATTATTTATTGGGCCGGAACACCTTCCCTGCCCGCCTTATGAAGCTTGCTACCGGGAAAGGCTTGAAGACGGGAGTTTTGGGTATTTGATGGGAGAAACAACCCTAGCCGTTAAAAATCTATACAGGGAGGCAGGGCTGGAAGTTAATCCCCCCCAAATGCCGGACCATATTAGTGCAGAATTGGAAGGCCTGGCTCTTTTTACTAGTATGGAAGTTGAGGCTTGGGAAAAGGATAACAAAGCGGCTGTCTTAAGAACGATGCAATTCGGGCAGCGATTACTGGGGGAGCATTTAACGCAATGGGTACCGGCTTTCTGTCTGGATGTCAGAACCTCCGCTCAGAGTAACTATTATAAAGCTCTCGTGCTGTTAACCGAGAGTTATGTAACACTGGATCAAGCTAGGAGTCCCGAATTGTATAGACAAGCTGAACTCTAGGGGAAAGGATAAACTATGCAGATAACATTTGGTTTTATGACGCCAACTGCTTTAATCATTATCTTAGTTATTGCCTTAATCATTTTTGGTCCCGGAAAACTGCCCGAACTCGGAAAAGCGTTAGGAAACGGAATTACTGAATTCAAATCTGCGACCTCAGGGGAGTCCGAGGATAAAACTGAGCGTTCAAGTTCATAAAAAGTTAATTCATTTATGCAAAACGAAGAAGCAGAGAGTGCCTGACAAAATCAAGCTCTCTCTGCTTTGAATTTATTTTTAAGAAATTCTGTATCCTCCGGACAATCCTCATAGTGTATGAAGATGAACTATTCATGTACTCCCATTCATCGTTCCACCCCTTCAATCACAATGCGGTCCCCTTGAAGCACCATGATGGATGCCTCGTTTTTAAGGCCAATACGAACAGTAGTTCTCACTGCTTTTCCCTCTTTAACTACGAGAACATAATCTTTATCATCTCGCGGAGTTCGGGAGCACAAGAGCGGCTAGACTTTGGAAGGAAATTTTACCGGTAGCCGTCATGCCATGTGTTTCCAGTAATTGCCTGTCTCCAGATCCGTAATTTGAACCATTTAGTTCCGTCAACTTCTGCTTGTCCCATAGGGGTCTTATTAGAGGTTGTTACAAAATAACGAAAAATATTAAACTGCCTTACGGTCCAACGCCGCAATCATCAGGTTCAAGAAACCTTCCATCTTCTCTGTTTTGACTTAAAAAGGCTTGGAAAGTTCATTTATCGTATCGTCGCTAATACTCAAAAGTGTGCAAAACCGACTTAGAGCTTCGTGACTTGGTACTTTAGTGCCTGTGATACAGAGAAAATTACGATAGTCCTGATGCTTGGCTTTTGACAACTCTTTGCACATTTGACGAAATGAGATAAATTCCGGTCGAGTGAAGAAAAGAATATGCATCCGAAACAAAATAACTGCGTCCCAAGGTTTACGCCCACGTGGATCAGTCCTCATCAAAACCAAGTGTGCTATAATAGAG
>LADV01000086.1 GCA_000961805.1 Peptococcaceae bacterium BRH_c23
AGATAATCAGGGGATTGTGATGTTTTGGTGTATTCCAGATAGACATCTCTATAGCATGACCATTCCTTTGAATCCACAGCTGACAGGATTTTTCAATCTCTCTTTTGAATCTGTCAACGTATAGTTTTGAGTAACCGCTGGTTTTCATGTGGGAAATGAGCTTAGGATAATTATCCCCGAGGTTTTGTACATTCATTTGTATGCCCTCCTGTTCATTTGATAAGAGGAGCATACGGCAAAGGAATAAAATCCAAACCTTTTTTCATCAAAGCCCTTAAATATTAGGCGTATTTGAAAAAGGTTTGGATTTTATTTAGGTTTGGATAACTAGAAATCATATATTGCGAGCCATGGTTCGAGATCGCCAATCGAGCTTCTTGCCTCGCTTTAAGCCTCTGCAATCCGTTGGATTGCTTCAATGTGGCGCGCTTTTCCAGTTTCCTCATCAATATCTATGACCACGGCATTGATCTGAATAGGACCACTGGCTAACTCGAACTTTGCGGGTAGTTGGGTTAAGAAGCGATTAATAATAATCTCCTTTTTTACGCCCAAGACAGAATCCCTTGGCCCGGTCATCCCAACATCCGTAATATAGGCGGTTCCTTGATGAAGCAGACGAGCATCCGCAGTTTGAATATGGGTATGGGTTCCCACAACAGCACTGACCTTGCCATCCAAAAACCAACCTAAGGCCATTTTCTCCGAAGTAGCCTCAGCATGAAAATCAAGGATGATAATGGGCGTCTCTTGCCTCATCTGATTAACCCAACGTATCGCCCCACTAAAGGGATCGTCAAGCGATGGTAAAAAGATGCGCCCTGAAAGATTAAGGACACCAATTTTCTTACCAAAGGCTCTCAGGAATCCATGCCCTTGTCCCGGTGCCCCAACTGGATAATTCGCTGGGCGAATAATTCTATGTTCACGATCAATGAAGTTCATGATATCTCGATTATCCCAAACATGATTGCCCATCGTCAAAAATTCGATTCCATAGCCATATAGCTCCTCGGCAATATCTTTGGTTAACCCTTTTCCGGCTGCGGCATTTTCGCCATTAGCCATAGTCACATCAATTTTATATTCCACCTGAATTGGTTTTAAAAAACGTTTAACCGCTTCCCTTCCAGGCTTGCCTACAATATCCCCAATAAAAAGTATGTGCAACAAACGTACCCCCCTTTTAAATCGAGGTTCGATGTTCGAAGCTCGATGTTCGAAGTTAGCACATCGAATGTCGCACATCTTACCTAAACATTATCCATAGAATGCCATTATGCTTACTATTTCATACAATTTTCAATGACTGGTTCAAGGCTCGAATCTTGAGAATAGAGGTTCGAATTCCGAAATCGAGCATCGATTACGCTAGGACTTGAAGACCAAAACACGCCCTTCTTCTCGCAATGCAACCACGTTTTTACTCATAGTATCGCTTTGGATTGAGTAAAGCATTTTACTGATCATTTCCTCCTGGTAAATCTGTTCCTCTTCGGGCAGATACATTTCATCATACACCAGCTGTTTCTGGTACTTCCGCTTTAGCAGCTCGACAATCAGCCCAACTTCTCGTTGAGTCATACTTTCGACATCTCGAGTTACAGTAATAACACAGACATTTTCTTCGCTTCGGGAGATGATATCAAAAACCCTCATGCTCCGACCTTCAAGTTGATGGAAGAATTCTACAGCAGGTTTTAACATGTCCTGAAGAGTAGAGGCCTCTTGTGATTGAGTAATCATAAACGTGATTTTTAGAGCATGTTGCTCACACCAATAATGTACAGACCCTACTTCAGGGTATCTCAAAAGTATCGAGGTTAGCAATCCCACTCCATCTTGGGCACGTCCTCCGTCATGGGTGCGCCCTCCGTCTTTATATAAACTACTAAACATCTAATTTCAGCCCTCTCTTTTACGCTGTCCTAACATGTATTTATTCGGCATAAGCTTGCAAACTCCTGCTCCAAACCTCTATCAAACATACTGGTCAAATATGGTATAGGGCATTCACCTTATTAAAAAACCAGGCGACCCACTGGATCGCCTGGTTAGGTATCTCACTATTATACTATTTTGCGAAGTCAACGGCTCTGGTCTCTCGAATTACAACCACCTTAATTTGTCCCGGATATTCAAGTTCTTCTTCAATTCGTTTACTAATCTCACGAGCTACTCGCGGAGCGAGCACATCGTCAATCTTATCAGGTTTGACAATAATACGAACTTCTCGTCCAGCTTGAATAGCAAAGCACTTTTCTACCCCTTCAAAACTCTCGGCGATTTCTTCAAGTTTTTGTAGACGTTTAATATAAGTTTCCAGAGTCTCCCTACGTGCTCCAGGGCGAGCGGCTGAGACCGCATCAGCAGCAGCAACAAGTACTGCAACAATGGTCTTGGGTTCTACATCGTTATGATGGGCTTCAATAGCGTGAAGAACATCACCGGATTCCTTATATTTTCTAACCAGATCCACCCCAATTTGCACATGGGTCCCTTCTAGGTCATGATCTACAGCCTTGCCAATATCATGCAGAAGACCTGCCCGCTTTGCAAGTTGAATATCTACACCTAACTCCGCCGCCATCAATCCAGCCAGATGGGACACTTCAGTGGAGTGCTTCAAAACATTCTGTCCATAACTTGTGCGGAATTTTAGTCGCCCAAGCAAACGAATTAATTCAGGATGTAAGCCATGCACACCTGTTTCAAAGGTTGCTTGTTCCCCTTCTTCCCTGATCTTTTGGTCAACTTCTTTCTGAGCCTTTTCAACCATTTCTTCAATTCGTGCTGGGTGAATGCGCCCATCGGCAATGAGTTTTTCCAAAGCAATTCGCGCAACTTCTCGGCGAATTGGGTCAAACCCTGATAAAATTACAGCCTCTGGTGTATCATCAATGATAAGATCAATCCCCGTAAGGGTTTCTAAAGTTCGGATATTTCGTCCCTCACGACCGATAATTCGCCCTTTCATTTCGTCACTGGGCAACGCTACAACGGATACCGTCGTTTCAGCCACATGATCCGCTGCGCACCGCTGTATCGCTAAGGCAATAATATTCTTTGCCCGTTTCTCAGCTTCTTCCTTGGCACGTGTCTCAATCTCTTTAATCATGATTGCCGATTCATAGCGAACGTCTTCCTCAACACGTTTCAAAAGCAATTGTTTAGCTTCTTCTGAGGTCATTCCAGATAAGCGCTCAAGCTCCGCTTGTTCCTTACCAACAATCTGGTTGAGTTCTTCTTTAAGTTGTTCTACTTCGCCGTCTTTGCGGTGCAGATTTTCTTCTTTTCGTTCCAGTGACTCAATTTTACGGTCTAGACTTTCCTCTTTTTGGAGCAAGCGCCGCTCAAGGCGTTGGAGTTCATTGCGCCTCTCCCGAGTTTCCTTTTCAACTTCATTGCGAATATGCATGACTTCTTCTTTAGCAGCAACGACAGACTCTCTCTTCTTGCTTTCAGCAGCTGAATGGGCACTTTCAACAATACGCTTAGCCTCTTCTTCTGCAGATCCAATACCCTTTTCTGCAGTACTTTTGCGGAAAAGCCAACCTGCTAAAACACCCAGACCTAATCCAACTAAAACAGATACTAACCCGGTAATAATTAGTTCAATAATCATACGTCTACACACCTCCTTGTTTGACAAATTTTCTATTTTTTGCATTAAAAAAGCTGGTTTCCAAAACCAGTCACTTTTAAGCATAACCTTAAAACAGGTGTCTTCTCCTGTTTCCTACAAACTATCGCTCGCTAGTCAAAAAAACCTATATTTTAGCTAACTACAACGAAATCTATAAGAAAACCTTTAAAGGTTAAATCTTAACAGAGACAGGTCTCTGCTAAGATTTTAATATCATTTGCAATCAATGTCAAGCTTGTCCTAAACAGATACATTCTATACACCAGGGCCTACCGCTCGTCGTCTAGATTATGACTGTCCTCAAGATTATTTAGTGCTTTCCATACTAAATCCGTGGGATAGCCGCGTTGGATGAGCTTACGGGCGATTTTATGCTGTATCCATAATTCTCGTGGAACATACCGCTTGGCTTGTTCTGCCTCGTGCCTTTGTTCCCAACGCTTCCCCTCTTCTCCCCACCATCGCTTGGCAAGGGTTAAACATTGCTGATATTCGTCATCATCAGAATAGGTTGACTCTAACGCTTGCTCAATCAAGCAGGGGTCAAGCCCCCGTATTTTCATGTCTTGTTGAACTCTTCTCTTCGAATAACGTTTAAGCCGACTTTCCGAATACATTAAAGCAAATTCCTGGTCGTTTAGGTAGCCTAGTTTAAGAAGTTTATCCAGCACTCCCGTGACCTCAGAGCTTTCGAAACCCTTTTCCAGAAGACGCGTCTCCAATTCATAATGAGTCATCGACCGACGGGATAAACAATCCACCGCAACGACCATCGCACTCTTAATGGGTTTAGATTTCGTCAAGAGAATCATCTTCCTCAGGCTCAGTGCTCGTCTCTACAACAGCACTCATATTGGCCCGGATCTGTCGTTCAAGTTCGTTTGCCTTATCTGGGTGCTGCTTAAGGTATTCCTTGACATTCTCTCGGCCTTGACCCAGCCGCTCGCCGTTATAGGAGTACCAAGCGCCAGACTTATTGATGATTTCCATCTCCGTCCCGATATCCACAATGCTTCCTTCGCGGGAAATCCCTTCTCCATACATGATATCAAAATCTGCCATCTTAAAGGGTGGGGAGACTTTATTCTTCACGATTTTGACTCGTGTTTTGTTACCGACAATATCCTGACCTTGTTTCAAGGCTTCTTGCCTGCGAATATCCATTCGAATTGTAGCGTAAAATTTAAGGGCTCGTCCACCTGTGGTAGTTTCAGGACTGCCAAACATTACGCCAATTTTTTCTCGTATTTGATTAATAAAAATGACACAAGTATTGCTTTTGCTAATCGAGCCAGTCAACTTTCGTAAGGCCTGAGACATGAGGCGGGCGTGCAAGCCGACATGATTGTCACCCATCTCACCCTCAATCTCAGCGCGAGGAACTAAGGCAGCCACTGAGTCAACCACCACAACATCCACTGCGGCACTGCGTACAAGAGCCTCGCAGATTTCAAGTCCTTGTTCTCCAGTATCCGGTTGCGACACGAGCAAATCATCGATGTTTACTCCTAAGGCTTTAGCATAAACTGGATCTAGTGCATGCTCTGCATCGATAAAAGCAGCCACTCCGCCCAATTTCTGTGCTTCAGCGACGATATGTAGTGCCACCGTGGTTTTACCTGACGACTCAGGACCGAAAATCTCGATGACCCGCCCACGTGGGACCCCTCCCACGCCTAAGGCAAGGTCTATCGCTAAACAACCTGTTGGAATGACGTCAATCGACAGTCCTGCCGAAGATTCCCCAAGTTTCATGATGGAACCCTTACCAAACTGCTTTTCAATCTGAGCTAGGGCAATGTCTAATGCTTTCAGCTTATTTGTTTCCGCCATTCTATAACCTCCTCATCATGGTCCTACCCAAAACATCTGTTCGGTTTCTATTATAGAGGTACCTCATAATGCTTGTCAATTTGTTTATCTACAACCGACAGTAAAACAAATTATCTTACAATTTAATAGATCATGAGGTGATAGTGTTCGTTGATCAGTAGAAAAAAGAGTCTTTCACTTCAGTTCATCCTCTAGAAGTGAAAGACTCTTTGACCTAAATCAATTTACTCATTAGAACTCGGCACTTTCACGAGCTTTGGCCGGCTCAACACTTACCTTACGCCCTTTTATCAAAGTCTGATGCATACAGCTCTGGACCCTGGTGGCATACTTTTCGGGAATCTCGACAAATGTAAATTTATCATAAATATTAATGATCCCAATCGTGTTTCCAGAAATCCCGCTTTGGTCTGCAATCCAGCGGATGATATCCTGGGGGCGAATTTGCTGGATTCGACCGATATTAATAAAAAAGCGTACCATTCCTGCCGAAGCCCCTGTGTTTCCAAAAAGCCGCTCATCTTGCTCTTTAACTTCAGAGCGTTCTTCAACATTCGCGCCCTCGACTGCAAACTTTAAGGCGGCTGCTGCCACATCGATGGAATCGTATTCCTGGAACAATTCCCCGACTATCGCTCGATAATTGCCGAGTCGATTACTCTGGATTAGTTTCAAGAGTTGATTCTTGAGATTTTCAGCTTGTCGCTCACTTATATCGGCCATCGAAGGAAGCTCTTGCCGACGGATTCTCGTCTTAATAAGATTCTCAATGAGGCGAAGTTGACGATACTCCTTCGGGGATATTAAGGTTATTGCTTGACCTTTACGTCCGACCCTTCCAGTCCGTCCGATTCTATGAACATAGGATACTGGATCTTGAGGAATATCAAAGTTAATGACATGAGTCACGTTATTAATATCCAAGCCCCTAGCCGCTACATCCGTAGCCACCAATAATTCAGACTTTCCGTCTCTAAATCGCTTCATGACTCGATCCCGTTGTTGCTGGCTCAAATCCCCATGCAAAGCATCCGCAAAATAGCCTCGGGCTTCAAGTGCCACTACGAGCTCATCCACCCCGCGTTTTGTGCGGCAAAAGACGATTCCCTGACCGATATCTTCCATGTCAATGATTCTACCTAGGGCATCCACTTTAATGCTTTCCCTGGTCTCATAGAAAACCTGATCAATCAGGGGAACGGTTAATTCATCCCGACTGACGGTAACGGAACGCGGGGACTTCATATAAGTTTGGGCTAATTTGCGAATTCCAGGGGGCATCGTTGCTGAAAAAAGTAACACTTGCCTATTTTCAGAAGGAACCTCCTTTAAGAGGCATTCAATGTCATCGATAAAGCCCATATCCAACATCTCGTCCGCTTCATCGAGAACCACCATTTTCACATGTTGTAGACGAAGTGTCCCACGGTTTAAATGGTCTAACAACCGGCCAGGAGTTCCAACAACCACCTGATATCCCATCCTTAAGGCGCGAATCTGACGGTCAATGGGCTGTCCACCATAGATCGGCAACGGTTTGACATGCCGATACTTGCCAAGCTTAGCAATTTCCTCGGCAACCTGAATCGCCAATTCCCGAGTTGGTGTGACAATAAGTGCTTGCACCGCTTGGAATTTAGCATTTACCATTTCTGTAATAGGGATTCCAAAAGCAGCTGTCTTACCAGTTCCTGTCTGAGCCTGCCCGATAAGGTCTATCCCCTCTAGGGCAACTGGGATTGCTTCTTTTTGAATCGGAGAAGGCTCTTCAAACCCCATCTCTGACAAAGCTTGTAAAACCTGTTTGCTTAACTGAATATCTCCAAAACTTTGTAATCGTTCAACCATCACCTATTTGTAAACCCCTTTCGCTATTCAACATCCACTGTCTCACTCCATTAAGGGCTGCATGAACGGTTAACTGACGAACAGACTGCCGTTCTCCGTATAACTGAATTTTTTCTACTTGAACACCCGCAGGTGTCGCTATACTTATAAATACAAGACCTACCGGTTTTTGATCACTGCCTCCATCCGGCCCCGCGATCCCCGTTGTTGAGATGGCGAGATCTGATCCGGTCTTAGCACGAATTCCTTCTGCCATTTCCTTAGCAACCTCTTCACTCACAGCACCAAACGCCTTAAGGGTTTCCTCGCCTACCCCAAGCAACCCTTGTTTAAGAGAATTAGAATAACTCACGACCCCACCCAAATAAAACCGAGAACTTCCCGGTTCCTGAGTGAGCGCAGCACCAAGTAATCCACCAGTACATGACTCAGCCGTTGAAATGGTCAGGTGTCTATCCGTTAATAATTGTCCGACTATCCCGACCATTGTTTCCTGATCTCGGCCAAATACTTTGTTACCTAAACGCTGACGGATTTCTTCCTCTACTCGATCTAACGCTTTAACTGCTTCTCCAGTCGTTTTTTCCGTGCTCCTCGCCACCAAACGAATGTGCATCTCAGCTCGTTTGGCCAGCAATGCCACCGTAACGTTAGGAAGTCTCATCAGTTCGTTGAGTACTTCCTCAATTGCCGATTCTCCGATTCCGAATACTTTTAGGACACGCTCGTTCATTCGTTCGACATGAGGTTCAAGGATCTTCTCTAATTCCGGCCAAACATAATGATCGAACATTGGGTGCAGTTCAAAGGGAGGACCTGGCAATATAATAACGATCTTACCGCTTTTTTCGATGATGGCCCCTGGGGCTGTCCCAATGGGATTGGGCAAAATTTTCGAGTTTACGGGAAAAAAGGCTTGTTTTTCATTACTTTCAGGCATAGGGGCTTTCCGACGACCAAAAAACTGCTTAATTTGTTCTAGACTGGAGGAGTCTAACTCCAACTTCAACTCTAAGACTTTGGCAACTAATTCCTTGGTCAAGTCATCGGCAGTCGGACCTAACCCTCCTGTCGTAATCAGGAGATCAGAACGCCCAAGCGCCTGACGTAAAACTTGTTCTAACCGTTCGGGATTATCACCAACTGTCGTATGATAGTCTACCTCAATGCCCAAAGTCGATAGTTTTCCTGTTAAGTAATGAGCACTCGTATTGAGAGTTTCTCCAAGTAATATCTCAGTCCCCGTTGAGATAATTTCAGCCTTCATATAGTTTATCACTCTCCTATTGTCAACGCAAATAAACACGAAACTTCGTGTTGCAATTCGTATATGTGGATCTTCAAGATACTCCACATTAAATTATTTCTAAATTAAACTAGAAATATCCTTCTTTCCCTTATAAAATATTTATCTAAACTCTAAATCATGATAATTTCTAGCATCAATGTAAAGAAAACTTGGCTGGCACCCACGAAGACACTGTCTTCGCACGTATTAGCCTTCTTGCAGACACTGTCTTCGCATGTATTAGTCATTCTGTCAGCCATGGCGAGGCGACCGGTCGAATGCTATGCCATCCATGGCGCATTCGACACTAGACACGTCCTGTGTCGTCGCCTTAGTTACACTTATGCTTGGAAAGTATATAACGCAAGTTTATACTTTCTGATAGTATAAAAAAACGAAGCCTTTCACTTCAAATTGAGTGAAAGGCTCCACGCTATCGAGTTATTGCCATTAGGGTTTAAGCAACATTAAGCAAATACATCCGCAAATTATCTCCACTTAATGTTTCCTCTTCTCCTAAAATCTCTGTGATTTTAATTAACAAAGGTTTGTTCTTCAAAAGAATTGTCTTCGTTCGCTCTTCGAGTTCTGCTAATATGTCTTTCGTCACAGACTGACGTTGTTCAGCATTCAAACGAGATACGTCCGTAACGCCAAGCGAAGACATTCCAGAAATTAACATTCTTTCCACAAGGTTAAGTGCTTGCTCATAATCACCTGCAGCCCCAGTACTCCTAGTACCTAGGATTTCCTCTTCTGCTAAGGCCCCTGCTAAGGCCACCATGATCTGTTCTTCCAACATCGCTTGAGTATACAGATATAAATCATCCTTCGGATAATGACGAACATATCCTAGGGCATTTCCTCGTGAACGGATGGAAACTTGAGAGACTGAGTTTGGCCGGACCATTTCTGCTAGCAACGCATGCCCACTCTCATGAATAGCCACCCGTCGTAATTCCTCTGCCGTAGGTTTACGATCAAGTTTTTCTCCCAACATCACCTTTTCAACCGCTTCATGTAAATGATGGGCAGTAATTTCACTCACTTCGTCCCGCAGAGCAAGAATGGCAGCTTCGTTGGTAAGACTTTCCAAATGAGCTCCTGAAAATCCAAAGGTTTCATGGGCGATATCTTCTAATATAACCTCTTGAGCCAAAGGTTTATTTTTCGTATGAATTTTCAAGATTGCCACGCGTCCCTCTTTATCAGGAAGATCTACTTTAACTTGCCTGTCAAAACGTCCTGGGCGAAGCAACGCTACATCCAACGCTTCCGGGCGATTCGTAGCGCCCATCACTAAGATGGGCGGACCTTGTTCGGCTTTCAATCCGTCCATTTCAACTAACAGTTGATTAAGGGTTTGGTCATATTCATGATGGGAAACATTACTGCCCCGCTTAGCCCCTAAAATATCCATTTCATCGATAAAAATAATCGCACTCGTTTTCTTTTCTTTCCGCACCATTTCTCGTGCTCTACGAAACAATCCACGGACCCTTTCCGCCCCCACACCAGCATACATTTCTACAAATTCGCTGCCTGAGACCGACAAAAAAGCGGAGTCTGTATATCTTGCCGCTGCTTTGGCAAGCAGTGTTTTTCCCGTACCCGTGGGGCCTGACAACAAGATTCCCTTGAGCGGGCGGATCCCTAAGGCTTTCATCCGGTCAGAGTGAAGTAAAAAGTCTAACGCCTCTTGCAATTCTTTCTTGGCAACACTCTGTCCCCCGATATCCTCAAAATCAATCGCAGTAGTGGCTATAGATACACCATTCCCGTTTTTTAGGATTTGACGTGAAAGGACTAAGGTCCAAACCAGATACGCTGCTACAAGCAGCAATCCAATCGGGAAGACATTATATCCCAAAACCATTAAAAAGGCGAAAACCCCCACTACAAAACCTATTATAATATCAAGTTTCATGTTCTCTCCCCTTCATCGGTAATATCTTACTCTTTTTCTGTTGGCAGAAATTTCTCTTGCCCATCTCGTTCGATTACTTCAATAAGTTGAGCATCTCCCTGATTCATGAGTACGTATATGGCATCATTATCCATCTCTAATTCAAGCTGTACGCCTGCTTGTTCCGCCTGTATCCTTACATTTTGGGCCATTTCCGTGAAATTTCCACGCGCTATACCTTCTTGTATGGCAAACTGAATTTGTCCATATAGTTTTTCGAGAGTTTCATTCTTATGATCTTTAAATCGAATTGGAACATCTTCAGCTAATTTCACTAGAGTTTGACTTGTCTGACGAAGGTTCACCAATTGATCAGTAACCACAACCATCTCTTTCTCGCCACGATTAGTCACCACTTTAGCGGAAATGACGCCTGGAATTTGCTGACTTTGATTCAAGATCAAAACATCAACCCACTTCTTTTGATAGATAAGTTTGCCTCCAAGGAGCAAACCAAATATCAGGAACCCTACAAGGCTAATCAGCAGTATCCGCTGTCTCGTCATCTCTTCTTCCTCCATTATGTCATACTTAATGCTACATCACACAATATATCAACATTATAGCACGTAGTATATCATTCTGAAGCAATAACTTGTATCCACATCTGGAAAAACAAGGTATTTATACTTCATCGACTCCAACATTGACCATGGACAGACAACAGAGCCAGTTCTTCTATCTTAAAAACATGTGAGGCGACGGTCCTTTTAACTCACGCACTCCCAAAACGCTTCGAGAGACAACGGGGACAGTTCTTCTATCTTAAATCAGAAGAACTGTCCCCGTTGTCTGCGTATTTGTCTCTCAACTTGAACGTTATTGTGAATCACTTATTTACGTAATAATTTTCGGGATTTCCTAAAATAATCAAGTCCGGATATTACCGTGAAAAACAAGGCTATGTATAAAAGAGGTTGGCCAATGTGAATCCCGATCAGCGAAAGAGGCCAGTCTTGTAATAAAAGTGCGGAAATCGCCACTACCTGAGTAATGGTTTTAATTTTGCCAAGTTTGCTGGCACTAATCACTACCCTATCCACTGAAGCGACCATCCGAAGTCCCGTCACAGCAAACTCTCTCGCCAGGATAGTCCAAGCAATCCAAGCATTCACCTGCCCGAGTTGAACTAAGGAGATGAGTGCCGCAGATACTAGCAGCTTATCCGCCAATGGATCCATGAATTTACCCAAGTTTGTAACCTGGTTACGCTTTCGAGCAATATAACCATCCAAACCATCCGTCGCTGCAGCTAAAATAAAGATCACAGCAGCGACTATCTCTTGATGGGGGAACAGTGTATACCCTTTTGGTACTTTAAGAAGTAACACGGTCATAAACACGGGTATCAAAACAATTCGTGCTAGAGTTAAACGATTGGCTAAATTCACGAGACAACCACTCCCATTAAATCGTAGCTATCCGCCTCAAGGATGCGAACTTTGATCATGTCCCCCACATGAATCGACGCCTGAACCCCCGTGATATAGACTTGGCCATCGATTTCAGGAGCATCCCCTTCGGTTCGGCCCATCCATCGTCCGTCCGGTAGTTTTTGCTCAAGTAGCACAGTTACAATCCTATCAACCCAACGTTGTTGCCGCTGCCCAGAAATTGATTGTTGTTTCTGCATAACCAGGTCTCTGCGTTGCTCACGAATCTCTGGCAAAACCTGATCCTCTCTTTGACCTGCAGGAGTACTTTCCTCTTGAGAATATGAAAACACTCCCAGGCGGTCAAACTGAACACGCTGTATGAAATCAAGCATCGTCTGGAATTCTTGCTCTGTCTCTCCCGGAAAACCCGTGATCATAGTCGTTCGAAGCGTAATGTCAGGCATTGCAGTGCGCAATTTTCCAATCAGTACTTCTGCTTCCTCGATCGTACCTCTTCGATTCATTTCTTTAAGAACCTTATTATTGGTATGTTGCAATGGTAGATCAATATACTTACAGACCTTAGGTTCTTGACGCATAACTTCAATAAGTTCATCTGTAAAACGCTCAGGATAACAATACATTAAGCGGATCCATTCAATCCCTTCAATCCGAGCCAGCTTGCGAATAAGCTGAGGTAGTCGCAGTTCTCCATAAAGATCATGTCCATAGCGGGTCGTATCCTGGGCCATCACCATAATTTCCTTGACCCCTTGAGATGCCATATTCTCAACTTCTCGGATCACGGACTCCTCCGGACGGCTACGGAAATTCCCACGCACAGAGGGAATAACACAATAGGTACAATAGTTATCACAGCCTTCTGCAACTTTAACATAAGCTAGATAATCCGGGGTAGAACGTTTACGAGGAGTTTTCTCATCATGAAGAAAATCGGGTTTTCCTTGTTTTAAAAGGGATAAGCGCTCCCCTTTAGTCACTTGCACCAATTTAGTGATTTCATCAATATTTCCAGTTCCCAACACACCATCTAATTCGGGAATTTCCAGCATCAATTCAGACCCATATCGTTGAGCTAAGCATCCTGTCACAAATAAAGCTTGACAAGAACCGCGATCCTTGAGACTAGCCATTTCAAAAATCGTTTCAATCGATTCTTCCTTTGCCGATTGTATAAAGGTACACGTATTGACGACTATGATATCCGCCTCTTCAGTATTATCCGTTAAAATATGATTCTCGGCTAGCAATCCTAACATTACTTCGCTGTCCACTTGATTTTTTGGACAACCTAAAGTAACAACAGCAACTTTCTTCGTCAACGTTACACCTCATATCATTGGTTTACCTATCTTAGTATAAACCAACACTTCCACAAGGTCAAAAAATAAAATATAACTTTCCTAAAATAATACCTCTGCCACGCAGCAGTGAACCATCCTTATTTGTTAAGATCCTGCCTACTCGCTGTCGCAATATAAATCACATTCTCCCCGATGTTCGTGGCATGGTCAGCAAATCGTTCGAGGTAACGGCCTACGAAGATTAGGTACATTCCCTGGTCTAAGTTTTCCGTTGCTTCAGTCATAATCACTAAAAGATCCCGTACGACTTTTTTGTAGAGACGATCAACTTGGTCATCTAGCTCAGCCAGTTCATGGGCTAGTTCCATGTTCTCACTTGCGTAAGCTTCTAAACCCTGCCGCATCATCCCAAGTGCCATTTCCGCCATCTGCGGAATGTCCACCAGGGGTTTACAGAGAGGTCCATCGATTCTTCGTACAATTTTTGCAATGTCTATTGCTAAATCAGCCATTCTTTCCAAGTCTGTCGATATTTTCATAGCCGAAATGATTTTACGCAGGTCTTTGGCAACGGGTTGCTGTGTGGCAATTAATAGCACACACAGATCATCCACTTGTCGTTCAAAGTCATTGACCTTTTGATCCTCAGTAATCCAAAAATTCGCTTGTGTGCGGTCTAGGGATAATAGAGTTTCCATGCACCCTTTTAGAATCCTGCCGACTTCTTCACCCATATCCTTAAGTAACTTTGTCAAACCGAGTTGACCTTCATTGAGTGACTGACGCATTAATATCCTCCTTCTTTATCCAAAACGACCTGAGATATAGTCTTCTGTCCGTTTATCATGCGGATTTGTAAAAATATCCGAAGTTGGTCCATGTTCCACAAGCTCTCCATTCAGAAAAAACGCTGTGGAATCAGCAATTCGAGCGGCCTGTTGCATATTATGCGTGACAATCAGAATGGTGTAATTGACTTTTAATTGCCGAACCAATTCTTCAATATGCATCGTGGCGATCGGGTCTAAAGCAGAAGCAGGCTCATCCATTAGTAGTACCGATGGTTCCACTGCCAGCGCCCTAGCAATACAAAGACGTTGTTGTTGTCCACCTGATAAGCTCATGCCTGAGTAATTCAAGCGATCTTTTACTTCATCCCATAAAGCTGCCATACGCAAACTTTTTTCCGCAATAGCTTGTAGCTTTTGTTTATTCGTCATTCCATTAAGCTTTACACCTGCTATAACATTATCATAAATACTCATCGATGGAAATGGATTGGGTTTCTGAAATACCATACCTACCATCTTGCGCAATGCGACAGGATCTCGATCATAAATACTTACCCCTTCTAAAATAATTTCGCCCTTTACTTTTGTCCCCGGCATGGTCTCATGCATACGATTTATACAGCGGACAAACGTAGATTTTCCACACCCCGACGGACCGATGATGGCCGTAACATGATTTAGTTCAATTTCCATAGTTATGCCTTTAAGAGTTTTATTGGACCCATACCAAGCTTCAAGATCACGCACACTTAAACTCTGACCCATTAAGAAACTACCTCCTAGTTGCTCCGCGATCGAAAGGCAAAACGCGCACTCAAATTCAGAATAATCACCAGGGAAATCAAAACAAGTGATCCTGCCCAAGCTTGTTGATGCCACTCTTTATAAGGAGATGTTGCATACTGAAAAATTTGCACGGGTAAGGAAGCCATGGGTTCATTCAGAGAACGTGCCCAATACTGATTTCCTAAAGCTGTAAAAAGGAGCGGTGCTGTTTCGCCAGCTACCCGGGCCACAGCGAGCATCGCCCCAGTGATGATCCCTTTGGCTGCGGTCGGCAAGATAATTCTCAAAATAGTTTTTCCCTTGGAAATTCCCAATGCATAGCCCGCCTCTCTTATCGAATGAGAAACGAGTTTTAACATTTCTTCTGTCGAGCGAATGATCAGAGGGATCATAATAATCGCTAAGGCTAGTCCTCCAGCTAGGGCCGAGAAATTACCCATTTTTAAGACGACTGCTGTATAGATCACGATACCGACAATAATCGAAGGAATTCCTGTTAAAACATCCGTCGCAAAGCGAACTCCGACACTTAGCCAGCTATGTCGATCATACTCTGTTAGATAGATTGCTGCCAGGATCCCGATGGGGATTCCAATGAGGCTGGCGATTAAAACCATAATTAAGGTTCCCACGATGGCATTGGCCATACCTCCCCCCGATAAACCCATGGCCTTGGGTAAGTTCAGAAAGAAATCTAAGCTTAATGCTCTAAAACCATGCTCTACAACATAACCAAGAACTCCAAACAACGGAATTAGAGCGATGATCGTCGCAAAAATAAAGATACTCAGCATTATCCAATTTACAGACTTACGGAGGGATTTCATACAAGATTACCTCCCTTCGGACCCTGTGCTACAGACCAAATCAGTAATCGAGCAAAAACATTTAGAATCAGGGTTATTCCAAATAGGATAAGTCCTATCTCTACCAGCGCACTCAAATAAAGATCGTAGGTCGCCTCTGTAAATTCATTGGCAATCACCGCTGCCATCGAATAAGCGGGAGCAAACAAGGAAGGGAGAATATCGGGGCGATTTCCGATTACCATGGTGACTGCCATAGTTTCGCCCAGCGCACGTCCTAAGCCCAGCATGATCCCACCCATGATTCCTGATTTAGCATAGGGAAGAACTGCCAAGCGAATCATTTCCCACTTCGTAGCCCCCAAGGCCAGGGCTGCTTCTCTTTGCATATTGGGAACCGCAGCCATCACCTCCCGAGAAATCGCTGCAATTGTAGGAAGGATCATCACCGCCAAAATCAGCCCTCCTGCTAACATCCCAAAACCTACTGGGGTGCCTTGAAAGAGAGGGAGAAACCCTAACCATTTGGCCAGTCCTGGTTGAACAGTTTCCCTCAGCCAAGGAGCTAAGACGAATATCCCCCATAATCCGTACACTACACTGGGAATAGCTGCCAACATCTCCACTAAAAAGCCAACCACTGTACGAACCTTAGAGATGGCCATCTCATTGAGGAAAATGGCCACACCAAGGCCGATTGGAGCTGCCAAGAGCAATGCTATGAGCGAAGTCACTATCGTCCCATATATAAAGGGAAGTGCCCCAAATTGTTCCTTTACAGGATCCCAAACACGTCCAGTAATGAAACCAAAACCAAACTTTTGGATACTTGGGCGCGCTGCGTGGAACATCTCCCACCCCATCCAAACCATGAGAACCACAACGCTAATTGCCATCAAGAGCGTCAAAATTCGCAAGGTTTGATCTCCTATGGACGTCTTGAATTTATTTTTCTTGCTCATATTCAGATCCTTCCGCCTTCTCGTCCAGCTCTAAAAAAATGCCAAACATGTTCTATACTTCACTCAAACGAGTTTTTTCTAGAGAACTTCCCTTCATTTCTACTTTAAGATCGGCTGTCCTTGAAATGTGACCGATTTAAGCATCACTTCTTCACGGCTGATTAAGCTCGCAGGCAACTTTGGGTAATGCAATTCTTCTGAAAGATTCTGACCGTCATGAATAGCCCAGTTTATAAAGTTTACTAGGGCCGTTCCTTTGGCCTTGTCCTTTTGATCCTGATAGATTAACGCCCAAGCGAAACCAGCTATTGGGTAGGCGTCAACACCGGGAGCATTGACAATCGACACCCTCATATCTTCCGGAATCGTTGCTGCCGCTGCCGCTGCAGATGTTGATTGAAGAGATGGGACGATCCACTTACCCTCCTTGTTTTGCATCGTGGCATAAGATAAATTGTTTTGAACAGCATAGGCTAGCTCTAAATATCCGATCGTACCAGGAGTTTGTTGAATCACCCCTGCCACACCAGCATTTCCTTTTCCACCTATCCCAACTGGCCAATTCAAGGATGTTCCTTTACCCACCTTACTTGACCACTCTGGGCTGACACTGGTGAGATAGTCTGAGAAAATATACGTTGTCCCACTCCCATCTGAACGACGAGCAACCGTAATTTTTGTGTCTGGCAAAGATACACCCGGATTTTCGGATGCAATCCGCTGATCATTCCAATGGGTGATTTTGCCAAGGAAAATATCTGCAAGTACTGCAGGACCAAGTTTGAGATTTTTCGGAACATTGGGAGCATTATAAGTGACTGCCACCGCACCTAAGGTTAAAGGGATATGCAGGATTTTTCCACCTTTAGCAACTTTTTGTTGATCCTCTGTCATTGGACCATCCGTCGCTCCAAAATCAAGGGTTTGCTCTGAGACTTGTTTAATTCCTGCCCCACTACCAGTGCTTTGATAATTAATTGTGATATTTGGATTATTCTTCCGATACTCTTCGATTTGTTGATTGAGTAATGGAAAAACAAAAGAGCTTCCAGCACCAGTTAGATTGACCGGTGCAGCCTTCTCTTGACCAGCTGGGGTACTCGGGTCCTGCGCTCCGCAACTTACGAGAGTAACCGCTAGCATACCTATGATGACCGTTGTTAGAAATTTACCCATTTTCCTAAACATAAATTTCCTCCTTGTCGGATATTTTTTTCACCGACCAAAAATAATCTGTTCCTTAATATTCCCTGATGAACTCTAATCTATCTCTGTGTAAAGTTTGTGTTAAATGGCAACATTTAATGTGTGAAGGATAAAAGGAATTATTAATTCCTTGTCGAACGTCGAATAAGGTCCTAAGAAACTTGAGTGAGGTGTCATATTTGTTAGATAAATCCATAGATCCTGTCGATACCTGTGGTTGTGGTGACACAGGATATTTAACAACCCGTACAGTTCCCATCGACTTGGCTCACGGAGCCGGGCAGATTAAAAATGTTCCCATCTATCACTGTCGTTCCACAGCCTGCGAAGAATATACGTTACCCACTGTTGTTGCGCGCCGTCTCGAAGAGATCGCGGAACAGATGGAAGAGGTAGCGTCATCTGAAGTGGTCTTCACTTGGGTAAACCAAACAGAGCCCGCGCTCAATTCACCTTCTGAAGCCTCCCTCGACCCACTTTCTGAAGCCCAGGTCCAAGCCTTTACCCTACAGTTTGTGAACCGCGAGTATGAAGATGCCCGTGTTGTACTGGTTGTCCCCGGTCACGCTATCTTTTTAAAAAGTATGCTTGAAGACAATGAATACTACCTGCTTCGTTATGAACCAGAAAGTCGCAGGTCGGGTATAGTGTTCTCTTTTCACAAGTTTTACTATGAAAAATTAGAGTTTTTCTACGATGAATTCATCGAATGGTCTGAGGATGGACACCTTAAAGAAATCGGGCAGATTACTATGGATGAAGTAGAGGATGCACTGAATGATGAATTTGGGGAATTGGCATAGCGGAAACGGATGCAAGTGGGAGGAAGTTTCTTAGCATCCTACGGCGATAAGTGTTCGTTGTTGGTCAGCGCCTTCGGCGATAGTCTCCACCGGAGACTATCGTGTTCGCACATCCTACGCCGATAAGTATTTCTTTTGAGATCGCGGCTTCGGCGATACTCTCCACTGGAGACTATCGTACTGGAGACTATCGTGTTCCATTGCTATTCCCTTGTCGCTAAGGCTAAAACTCAAAACCTCTGGGCTTTCTGCAAGTGAACCGTTGAGTTTCTTAACGCCTTATCGACTGCGCTCATTGACGCAATTCCTCTCACATGCTCTCTAAGCTAAGAAACTTCCTCCGGCTTGGGGTCCACGGGATTTGGAACGATTGAAGCTCGGCTTTGCAAGTTGGGTGAGCAAGTTGGGGTCGGTTCTTGACTTGCACCCTTGACTTTCACTGACTTGCATGCGTAGTGAACTTGTCCATTACGTTTATTAACGCCTTACCGACTGCGCTCATTGACGCAATTCTTTTCACATTCAAATAAAAATTGACCCTAAGCCGTTATTCGGCTTAGGGTCAATTTTTATTTAGTTACTTATCTTTTCTTGGCTCCTTGAGGTTTTCTCTTGCCTTTATTGATATGGCTATCAGAGCCCCTTTTGTATCGTCCCTTTTCTGTTTCTTTTGCCTCTTCGCTCTGAGGCCCCTTTTTTCCTGCTGTACTTTTATACGGGGCTTCCGTACTCCGAGCATCCTTGAAGCGCCCTGGTTTACCTGCTCCACCCTTATAAGGGGCTTCCGTACTCCGATTATCTTTGAAGCGATCTGGCTTGCCTGCTGCACCTTTATATGGGGCTTCTGTACTCCGGGCATCCTTGTAGCGTTCTGGCTTGCCTGATGCGCCTTTATACGGGGCTTCTGCACTTCGTGCTTCCTTGAAACTCCCTGGTTTGCCTGCTGCGCCTTTATAAGTGGTTTCCGTACTCCGCGCACCCTTAAATCGCCCTGGCTTGCCTGCTGCGCCTTTATATGTTTTGCTTGACGTTTCTTTGATCGGCACGTCTTTGTCTTGAACTTCTTTACCCACTCCCGCAGCGTCCTTCTTCTTCATACCTGATCGTCTTACGGGTCCTTTTTTCCTCTTAATTGGACTGCCTAGACCGCCTACACTGTCTGGTTCCTTCTGATCGTCTCGCACAAACCTTCTGGGCCGAATAAGGCATTTGGGCCCGTACCCGATAAGATCCTCTCGATGTGCTTGGTGCAAGGCTTCTTCGACTAATTTATGGTTTTTCGGGTTCCGATATTGGATCAGTGCCCGCTGCATCGCTTTTTCATGTAAGCTACGTGGGACATAGACCGATTCCATGGTTTGAGGATTTAAGCCGGTGTAGTACATGCATGTGGAGAGGGTTCCCGGGGTTGGAATAAAATCCTGAACTTGTTCTGGATTAACTCCCATGTCACGGACATATTCAGCCAATTCGATTGCTTCTTTAAGTGTGCTCCCTGGATGAGAAGACATTAGATAAGGGACAAGGTATTGTTCCTTACCTAGCTTTTCGTTCGTTTTCTTAAACTCCTGAACAAAGTCCTCATAGACAGCCTTGCCAGGCTTACCCATGAGACGAAGAACTGTATCGCTGACATGTTCCGGGGCGACTTTTAATTGACCACTGACATGATGCTCACAAAGTTCGCTAATAAACTTTGAATTTCGATCGGCTAACACTGCATCATAACGGATACCAGACCGTACGAACACTTTTTTTATCCTTGGCAAACTACGAAGACGACGCAAAAGATCTAAGTATTCCGTATGGTCATTTTCCAGTTTCGAGCACGGTTCAGGGAAAAGACACTGCTTATTGGAACAGGCTCCCTTCGTTAATTGTTTTTGACACGCCGGACGTCGAAAGTTCGCCGTTGGACCCCCTACATCGTGAATATATCCTTTAAAACGAGAATTCCAGGTCATTTGCTCAGCTTCCCGAATAATCGATTCTGAGCTTCGACTTTGGATGATCCGCCCTTGATGAAAGGTTAACGCACAAAAAGCGCATGCTCCAAAACATCCCCTGGCACTGGTAAGACTAAATTCCACCTCTTCAATAGCCGGAACTCCCCCAAGTTCTTCGTACGACGGATGATATGTCCCCATAAAAGGTAGTGCATAGATGGCATCCATCTCTGCTTGAGTCAAGGGAAGCGAGGGTTGGTTTTGTAGTACACTTTTTCGCCCATGGGATTGAAACATGGATTTCCCCTGGAACGGGTCCTGCTGGTTATACTGCACCCAAAAAGCCTCGGCATATTTTTTCTTATCCGAAGTCGAAGTAACATCATCAAAACTTGGCAGAACTAGGGTACCTCGGGGTACTACATCCCCCGTCAAAGGCACCATAGTTCCTCTAACATCCGTAATCTGATCAATCGGTATCCCATTTTTTAGATGCTTGGCAACTTCAACGATGGTTGTCTCCCCCATCCCAAAGACAAGCAAATCCGCTTGGCTATCCAAAAGGATGGAGCGTCGAACATCATTACTCCAATAATCATAGTGGGCAAATCGTCTCAACGAAGCTTCGATCCCCCCGATTATCACTGGGACACCAGGCAGTGCTTCTCGAACCCGATTAGAATAAGTGATGGTGGCTCGGTCTGGGCGAAGTCCCGATTTGCCACCAGGAGAATAAGCATCTTTGTGCCTTTTCTTTTTAGCCGCCGTATAATGATTAACCATGGAGTCGAGATTCCCTCCAGAGATCAAACAACCCAAGCGGGGTGTTCCCATCACACGGAAAGCTTTAAGATCCTTCCAATCAGGCTGAGCCACGATTCCTACGCGAAAATCATGCTTTTCTAAAACACGAGCAATGATCGCAATTCCAAAGCTTGGATGATCCACATAGGCGTCGCCAGTAATGAGGAGAAAATCAAGTTCATCCCAGCCCACCGCCTCCATATCGGCTCGATTCATAGGTAAAAAATTTCGTGTACGCATTAGTCTCACCTTTCTAGTTTAAACACGTTTATCATCTGGCCTTAACTTTGATAAACACTACTTTTTTTTCGCAACCATAAAAATACTCTCGCAACCAATGCGAGAGCCTAGTTTGGGCTTTTGCAATTCCTACTAAAAGTCTGGCAAACCAACAGATCGTGAATGGTAGCATGTCAGTCTTTTAGTCATTGTAGCTAGAGTTTAACTAGTTTGGCATAGGAAGCGGTTAGATTAATGAATCATCATGGAATCAAAGGTTTTGCTTCCAACGTATTGCGAATAATATTCACGTCTACGCGTCGATTTTTTGCCCGCCCCTCGGCCGTTTCATTGGTATCAATCGGTTGATATTCACCATATCCAATGGAACGAAATCGAGCTTGGTCAATACTATTCGACTGCAACAGATACTTCATAAAATTTAAGGACCGTCTTGAGCTTAAATCCCAATTAGATTCAAATTCATAATTTTTTATAGGGATATTATCAGTATGCCCCGCTACCTCTACTTTGTAACCAGGATACATGCTTAACATTTCCGAAATGACCGCAGCAAGTTTTTGAGCCTCTGGTTTTACCACAGCCCTACCTGAGTCGAATAAAGCATAATCCTGAATCGTAATTTTCAGCATATCGTTGTTGACATAGGTCTGAAGTTGTAGGGTCAGCCCATTTTCCATAATGTAGACATCAAGCTTTTTCTTGATTGCTTCCATGTCCTGTTTTTCCTTGTTTATCAGGTCCTTAAGCTCTTGGTTTTGGTCTTGGTTATTTTCCTCCAATTTCTTGAGATCATTGGCAGAAACGTCATCTATAGATATTGTATTGGATTGTTCAAAAACACTTACGCCTCCGTTAAAGGCACTGCTCAAGCCTTGCATAACCTGGGCATATTTTTTTTCATCGACTTGACTAGAGGCAAACAAAATAATAAATAATGCCAATAATAACGTCAGCAAGTCTGCATAAGGAATCAACCATGTTTCATCGATATGTTCCTCATGATGCTCTTTTTTATGTTTTTTCAAGACTTTTTTCCTCCATAGCGGTACGTTCAGTAGAAGAGAGGAATACTGCAAGCCTTTGGTTAATTGATAATACAGGCTCGCCCGCTTGAATCGCTAAAAGGCCTTCCGCCATCATCATCTTAACTTGTGTCTCTTTTTTAGATTTTTGTTTTAATTTATTAGCCATGGGGTGCCACAAGACATAACCCGTAAAGATCCCCAGCAACGTGGCGACGAAAGCAGCGGAAATCAAATGTCCTAAGGCTTCTATCTCGTTTAGATTACCCAAGGCTGCAATCAACCCGACAACCGCCCCTAGTACCCCCAGGGTCGGTGCATAAGTTCCTGCTTGAGTAAAGATAAGCGCACCTTGTCTATGACGTTCCTCCATGGCCGAAATATTTTCCATGAGCACGTCACGAATAAATTCCGGGTCATTCCCGTCGATGACCATGCGCATTCCGTTTCTTAGAAATTCATCATCAATTTCCTCAGCTTTACTTTCAAGGGATAGCAAACCCTCTCGACGACTGACTGTTGCCCATTCCCCAATCTGTTGAATCAGTTCACTTTTAGAGACCAATGCTTGGGAAGTAAACATGATCTTAAAGAGCTTTGGTACTACCTTTAAGTCCTCCATTGGAAAACCAATAAATATACATGCTACGGTACCCCCAAAGATAATTAGTAGTGCTGCAGGGTTCGCTAAGGATACCAGACTAGCGCCTTTCAAAACCATTCCCAACCCGACAGCAATGACCGCAAGTATCAAACCAATATAGGTTGACTTTTCCATTCTTAATAGTCCTTTCTATGTAGCGAGTAATTTAGTATCTATTCTATATTGGTTCGACATTTTCCTGCAAATTTATGTATACTCACTGGGAATATAAACTAGCCAAAATTAACCATGATTCTTCTTGGTCTTGAGCGTGAGCTTATAACTTCTAAAAATGAGAGCTTATTGTAATAGAAATCCTAGTTTCATAAAAATGCTTGGCAAAACTTGCCAAGCATTTTTATGAAATATTAAGGCATTCCATCTTAGTGAGAAACTTCTCCCTTATCGGAAATTGATAAACTGCAGTTCAATTCCAAAGTCTTCTTTACGTAATAAGGCAATAGCCGCTTGAAGATCATCTTTATTCTTGCCTGAAATTCGTATTTCTTCGCCTTGAATTGAGCTTACCACTTTAAGTTTACTATCTTTTAAGACCTTATTGATTAATTTTGACTTCTCTTGGGCAATCCCTTGAACCAGTTTGACTTCTTGCCGGACTGTATCACCAGCAGCTGTTTGAGCCTTCCCATATTCCAAGGCTCTCAAGGAAACCCCTCGCTTGACAAGTTTACCCTCAAGAATGTCAACGACATTACTCAACTTAAAATCGTCGTCAGAAACCAAAATAATCTTTTCACCCTCAAGTTTAATAGAGGATTTACTGTTTTTAAAATCGAATCGCTGTGCCAACTCTTTCTGGGCCTGGAGGATTGCATTCGTTACCTCAGGGATATCTACCTTGGAAACGAGATCAAATGAAGAATCTTTTGCCAAAATCTAACGCCCCTTTATAGCTATTCATTACAACTGATTTAACATATCTTTAGTTAATACGACATTACGTCGAACTTCTCCTGCCTTCCCTAACATTGGTAAGGCTCTGCCGTTTAAAGTAACCGTCAGACCCCCGGCATTTCCAATCGAGACCAGTTCAATTTTCTCTGTCCCTTTGACTTCTTTACTGGTTCCCGCTGCAAATGTTCCCTGAAACGGTGCCTGACCGTCAATTCTAACCTCAATCCAACAGGGTTGAGTGAAAACTAGCTGAGCCGTCAAGCCATCCTGTGCATTGGGCGGGGTAGTTTGAAGTGACGACTCTGAAGCACTTGGAGGTGGCGATGTGGTTGCAGTATCTGTCTTCGGTGCACTGATTAAAGGAGGAGCTGTATAAGGAGTATCCGGAATTGCATTCTCTGGTGAATACAAGCCCTTGGCTGCATAGGCAATCAGCATTAAAACAGCCACCCCCCCGATAATCGCTGGTCTAACCCACAGCGGACGAGATTTTGGCGACACTTGAAGTGTTTTTAGAACAGGTGGGGCACTTGCAACATCAGGCGTCAGAGTAGCACTGTACAGGGCAATAATTTCATCAGAGTTTAGCCCAAGTTGTTTTGCATAAGTACGCAAATATCCCTTAGCATATGTTGGGCCAGGGAGTATCCCATAATTTTCCTCTTCAAGAGCCTGGATATAGCGAACACGGATCTTCGTGATTTCCTCAGTGTCAGTTAAGCTCCATTCTTTATTTTCCCGAGCGGTCCGAAGCAATTGCCCTTCTCCTGCCATAGTAATACCCCCTATTCTCTGATCAGCTCATATCGAAGGCCGAAAAACTCATCGCGATATCTTCCATACAAATTACATCGTCTTCATGATGGCGAATTTCAATGATGAAATCAAACTCTACCTCTAAGCGCCCATCTCGATTAAAGACGTCAGGATGTTCAATAACCTTGAGAGTTGGCATTTGTAACGTTTTTTCTAATAAAGACCAATGGGCATCGTTTCCTCGCGTGGTACTCGTAATTCCGTCAATTAGAAAAATACTATTCTCAGACTCATCTAGTAATAACTCAGTCCGTAAAGCTTGACGGATAAGGGTTGAGGACAATAAGATCCAGCGTTTATTAGCATACACACAGGCAGCAATAGCTGCTTCAGTCTTACCCACTCGAGGCATTCCTCGGATCCCAATGATGCGATTTCCGCCTTCAAGCAAAGTATCCCCCAAAAAATCAACCAGCACACCTAATTCCTCACGAACAAATCGATAAGTTGGTGGATTAATCTCGGCCATGTCTAAACGCTTGCCATGTCGTAGCGCTATTCGATCTAATAGAGTAGGAATACGATATGCAGTGACTTTAATAGAATCAACCGCTAAGAGAGCCTCCAACAATGCTTTAACTTTACCCTCTGATAGGGTCTCCAAGAGAAGACCACGTCGGCTCTGTCCAATCCCCGTAACCGATAAAATATTGAGACCCAGCATTCCAATCAGTGTCGTCACAGCGCCGAGTAAACCAGGCTTATTTTGCTGAATATCGTATTCCAAGTAAAGGAGATTCTCTACCTGGTTGGGCCACCTTCTCTTCAAGATAGCATTCCAACTCCCTTAACGCCTGCACAGGATCTTGATGGTTAATGTAAAACGCATACTCTGAGCTAGGTTCATTTGGGTAAGCATAAAGCTTATCATAATAGTCCACCAGTAGACGCTCTGTAAACAAATCCAGGCGGTTGGTTTCCAATAGAGTCCGTAATTCTTGTACTTTGACATGCCCCAACGTTTTGATCAATCGTTCTAAGGCAATTCCAATCTCCTGAAGTGCATCAGGAACAGATGTATACTCCTGTAAGAGGCGTTGAACTCTATTAACCAAGGAGTCATATTGAAGTATTTGAATTCCCTCTTGCATCGCTGTAAAGAAAACGGCTGGCAAGGTAACCCTTCCAATTCGCTTACTCTCACATTCTACAATAATATAAGGAAACTCCTTTAATAATTCAAGTTCCTCGTACAATAATCCTTCAAACTTTTTTTGAGAGGGTGGATTTCCTAAACCCATGGCACCAAAAACAGACCCTCTATTATTAGCAAGCCCCTCAAGATCAATCGCGGGATATCCATCCCCTCGTAACTGACCTAATAGTTCAGTTTTTCCCACTCCAGTATTTCCGCGCAACACCACAACCTTAAAGGGCAGCTTAGCTTCGAAAAAATCAACCACTTGGGCGCGATAGGCTTTATATCCCCCTTGTAAACGGTAAACCGGGATCCCCATCAAATCAACAACCGTTGCCAGAGATTTGCTTCTCATTCCGCCTCGCCAACAGAAAAGGACAAGCGGACCACGTTTCGCAAACTCCCCCACCTTCTGGACTAAATCCGGAAGTTTTGGGCTGATAATGTTTAAGCCTTGTTCACGAGCCAAACTGGGGGAAGACTGTGTGTAGGTTGTACCCACCTTAGCCCGTTCTTCGTTATTAAAAAGAGGAAGACTTACAGCACCCGGGATGGTTGCTTCAGCAAATTCGCCCTCAGAGCGTACATCGACAAGTATCGGTTGCCCTAATGTCTTCAATTCTTGTACAGTGATCTCCTTAATCATCCTTAATTCCTTCCAACTCGACTATATACTATCTATCTTATCATAAATCTTATACAAAGATTATGCAACTAGTGTGCAATTTCATCAACCCATTGGCCAAATTTTAATTCAAACTGCCCCCTCGTCATTAACACTTCGCGGGGTTTAGAGCCTTCGTATCCCCCGACAACCCCTTTCTCTTCTAGGAAATCCATCAACCGAGCTGCTCGTGTGTAGCCTATACGCAAGCGGCGTTGTAACATAGAGACCGAAGCCGTTCCGCTTTCTATAAAAATCTGAGCTGCTTGATAAAAAAATTCATCTTCCATCTCTTCTTTTTTCGTCGTCCCAAGATCCATGTTAGGGATTTCCTGATACTCTGGCTTCGCCTGGTTCTGCAGGAATCCAACCACATTTTCTACTTCTTTATCCCCCAAGTAACACCCCTGCACCCGCAATGGCTTACTCATACCCATTGGATAATAGAGCATATCTCCACGACCTAAAAGTTTCTCTGCCCCATTCATATCTAAAATAGTCCTCGAGTCTGTTTGTGACGAAACGGCAAAGGCAATCCGGGAGGGAATGTTGGCTTTGATGATACCCGTAATGACGTCAACCGATGGACGCTGGGTCGCAACAATTAGATGAATTCCTGCCGCACGAGCCATTTGGGCCAAGCGGCAAATCGCATCCTCAACATCTCCAGGCGCTACCATCATCAAATCGGCCAACTCGTCAATGATCACTACTACATAAGGGAGCGGTGGATGCTCATCCTTTTTGTCCTGGGTACGCAGAAAATTATACCGGACGATATCTCTCACACCAGCTGCAGCAAATAATTCATAACGGGTCTCCATTTCCGTCACAATCCATTTTAAAGCACCCGCGGCCTTTCGAGGATCAGTAACTACCGGTGCAATGAGATGAGGAATTCCATTATAGTTCGCGAGTTCAACCATTTTGGGATCTACCAATAAAAACTTCACTTCATCTGGACGAGCGTTAAACAAGATACTATGAATCAAGGTGTTAATACAGACAGATTTTCCAGAACCCGTAGCTCCTGCAATGAGTAGATGGGGCATTTTTGTTAAATCGGCAATAACCGGAGTCCCCGTAATATCCTTGCCCAAACATAAGGCCAACTTACTCGCTGTTCCTTGATATTCCGCCGTTTCTAGGACCTCTCGGAAATGAACCATCGCGATTTCTTTATTGGGTACCTCAATGCCAACCACGGATTTTCCAGGAATAGGCGCCTCAATACGTACATCTGCCGACGCTAAGCTCAAAGCAATATCATCCGCTAGATTCGTTATCTTACTCACTTTCACGCCTGGCGCAGGTTGTGCTTCATAACGTGTAATAGCAGGCCCTTGCGTGACTTGAGTTACCTTGATCTTGACTCCAAAACTACCCAAAGTTTCTTCCAGAATCTTGACATTGTCCGCTAAATCCTTATTAAGTCTAGGGTTTTTGATTTTTAAAGATTTGTTTAATAACGAGACTTGAGGAAGCTGAAAATTTCCGTCTTCTCGAGTCTGACGAGAAATAGGAGTACTGGTCACTTTTCCAGGTGGTATAATCGTATTTTCTAGCTTTCCAGCGGCCATCTTTTCAAATCCTAACTGCCCTTTGGCTGGAACGTTCGTAAGGTAAGGAGGCTCATTAGGATCTTCTAAGGTTTTAATGACTAAGGGTCGTTCTGCTAAATCAGGGTCAAGAGCCTGTGAACTCCGTTTTAAAGGAGTACTCTTTTTCGTATGCAGTTTTGTTTCTGCGTTACTCCCCTCCTGAGATTCCAATCTCTCTTTAAGGGTTTCCTCGTCCTCAGAGTTTTTCAGAACATCAATAAAATCCCCCATTTGGTGTTTAATCCATATCCCAGATTCTTTGCTGACCTGACCTACTCCTTGTACTCCTTGAACCAGCGAACGATTAGTAATCAGCAGAGCGCCCATTAGCGCTGCCATCACTAACACAACATAACTACCTAAAACGCCAATTGTAGTTTTTAACACAATTGCAATTCCTGCACCAACAAGTCCGCCGCCATGGCCAAGTAGACCTTCATCCAGCATGTCCGCCTTAGAGAATCCCTCAATTCCTGGTAACTGCAGGTGCAAAATCCCAACAAAAACAAGCCAAAGAAGAATTACTCCTGCGGCCTTTGATCCCAGACGCGGCGTTTGCTTATTCATAAAGGCAATACCCCAGGCCCCCACCATGAGGGGAATGCAAACTCGTCCCCCTCCTGCTAAAACAGTTAGAACCTGTTTAATTTGTCCACCAACCACTCCGCTCCTGTCAGAATAAAGCGCGACCAGCCCCAAGCAAGCCATTCCGACAACGAAAACTCCCATGACTTCATTGCGTATTGTCTCTTTCAAGGTACTTACTCTCATGTTCACCCTAGTATTCATGGTGCGGCGTCTTTTAGCCTTCGCCACAGAACAGTCCTCCAAACGTTCATTATTTTTAGGTCCTTAACAGTAGGCCTACCTAGTAGTCCTCACCTTATATAAATTCCACACGAGTAAGCGTTTTCCTGTTTGTTCCCGAAATATAAAAGGAAAACTGGCTGACGCTAAGCCTTGGCGAAGACGGCCACTTCTTGCCATCACGACACCTTGCCATCCATGGCGGTGTTCTAATCTCAACCCTCCTTGGTTGAGTCATGGCGATGCTCTAACCTCAACCCTCCTTGGTTGAGTCATGGCGATGCTCTAACCTC
>LADV01000087.1 GCA_000961805.1 Peptococcaceae bacterium BRH_c23
TCTCGTATACAGTACTTACCTTTGCTTCTTACGCTTTTGCAGGTTGGATACTAGAGACTTTATACCGTTCACTCACCCAACAACAGATCGTCAATCCCGGTTTTCTCAAAGGCCCCTTTCTGCCACTCTATGGTTCCTTTACACTCTTAGTAGCGATTACTGACCCGTGGTTGTCTAATCTCGCTTGGGAATGGCGATTCCTCTATTTCATAGTTTTGAGCACAGCTTTAGAGTACGTTTCCGGGCTGTGTCTAGAGCGTTTCTTCCACTTGCAACTCTGGGATTACAGTGACACCCCGCTAAACTTTCAAGGACAGATTGCCCTTCCCTTTTCGCTGCTCTGGGGAGTCCTCGGTCTCATCTTTGCTAACTTTATTCACCCGCACTTCGGTTATTTTTTACTTCGTGTACCATCCACCTCAAGAATTGTTCTAGCAACCATTTTTATACTCTATCTAATGTGGGATATCATCCAATCGACCATTCTTCTGCGCCGTTTGGAACAAATTGTGGATATTTTTCGGCAGGATCGCGGGCGTCAGAGTCATGAGCGTTTTGTGCTTTTGTTCCGACCTTTCCGCCGGTTGCTTTCTACTTATCCCAAGCTGCGCCATACGGTGAGCGAAACCGTTTCTTTGCTCCAAACCAAACAGGATTCAGTGGAACAGTTCGTTAAACGGCAAAGTCGCCGAATCCTTGGTCAAAACAAAGGAGATTAGGAGGTGAAAAGTAATTTGTTCGAAAAATGGGGGAAATGGCTTATCCTGATCGCCGTCGTTTTGGGCTTATCCATGGATCTACTGGATATGACGATTGTCAATGTCGCTATTCCAAAAATTATGTTGCAATTTGGTACAGACCTTCGCCTCTCACAGTACATTGTTACGGCATATATGATTACAATTGGTGTTTTTGAGCCCATTACGGCTTATTTGGCGGATACCCGTGGTATGAAGAAGATCTATCTTTTGAGTCTCTTTATTTTCACCGGCGGTTCTGTCCTGTCTGCTTTGTCCTGGAATATTAATGCACTTATTTTCTTTCGCATTGTCCAGGCGGTTGGTGGTGGCATGATTATGCCCCTCGCCTTGTCCATAGTGGAAAAGACGTTTACCAAGAAAGAGCTTCCTTTGGCTATGGGGTTAATGGGGATTCCTTTACTGATTGCTCCGGCAATTGGACCCACGATTGGGGGCTACTTAGTCGAGTATTATAGCTGGAAAATGATTTTCTGGATCAATCTCCCTATTGGCTTATTAGCAATATATTTTTCTTATCTCTTTTTACATGAATTTGAGACTGTAACCAAAAAATTTGATTTTTGGGGCTTTATCCTCTCGGCAGTGGGCTTTTCAACGCTGTTGTTAGCCCTGAGTAACGGAACAGACGAAGGGTGGACGTCCTTTAATATTGTTTTTCTCTTTTATATTGCCGGGAGCAGTTTGCTCCTTTTTTTCCTGGTCGAAGCCCATGTAACCGATCCCATCCTCGATTTGCGGATCTTTAAAAACCGTATTTATTCTGCCTCCTTGGTGGTTACATTTTTTATCATTATGAGTTTGTTCGGCAGCCTCTTTATCCTTCCATTATTCTTGCAACAATTAAAAGGATTGGGAGCAATGGACACTGGCCTTATGCTCTTACCGGAAGTTCTGGGTATTATCGTGTTTCTTCCGCTTAGTGCTATCCTTTTGCCGCGTATCGGCGCAACGATCTTAACCATAGCCGGTATTCTACTTATGTCGGTAGGTTCATCCTTTTTTATTAATCTTCAAATGAACACAGATATTCATATGATTGATAAATACCTTATGATTGTCGGAGCGGGTCTCGGACTTGGCATCATGCCTTCGGTAACTTTAGCCTACAGTTCATTACCGGAGGACCTGGTCAACCAAGGTTCAGCCTTTTTTAATATGGTTCGTCAGGTGGGAAGTGCGTTTGGAGTAGCCATTTTGACCAGCATTATTCAGCAGCGAACGCCATGGCATTATGCGCACTTAGCGGATACGGCCACCCCTTGGTCTCACACAGTGCAGGCGCTTGAACCCCTGACTTCTTATTTTCAGGGTTTAGGATTTCTAGCTCCTGAGGCCCAACAGCTGAGTCTGCTTAATCTGTTTAAACTAGCCCAGGAAAAGGCTGCTGTTTTGGCTTTTCAAGATGCTTTCCATGCCAATATGATCTTGGGCTTGCTAGGCATTTTACCCGCCTTGTTCTTATTTCAAAAGCCAATCCTGACTATGATAACAAACTGTGTGCCCAAAAACAAACAAAATTTATCCGGAAAATAGTAGTGGCCCTTATGAAAATTCAGATGTAACGGAGGAGAATAATGAAGTACAAGAAAATCATGATTGCAGGGACTCTTACTGTGGTACTGTTGATTGGCGCCGGAATCGCAAGGTACTATTGGTATGAGTCGACTCATTATGTTAAGACAGACGATGCGCGCATTAGCGCAAACATGATTAATGTCAGCTCGCAAATTCCCGGAAAGATCACGACCTGGAATGTAGCCGAAGGAGATCAAGTGAAAGCAGGAATAATGATGGGCTGGCAGGATACTAACGCTGTAGCCAGTTCAGCTAGCGTGAATGCCAGCGCTTTAAACCCCATGGGGAGCATGGCCGTCAGTAAAGCCGAGATTACCGCGCCTATATCAGGGCAAGTCATAAAGACTTCGGTTCTTCAAGGTCAACTGGTGGGGGCAGGACAGCCCCTCGCGGTGATCGCGGATACCAGTGATCTCTTTATCTCCGTCAACATTGAGGAGACCCAAGTGGGAAAAGTGAAAGTCGGACAATATGTAGATATCAGCATCGATGCTTTGACGGGGCAGACTTTCCGAGGACGGGTTGAGGAGGTCGGTACGGCAACGCTCTCCACGTTTGATATCTTGCCGATGCCAAGTACCAATGGAAACTTCACCAAGGTAACTCAACGGGTCCCCGTGAAAATCCGCTTTCCGGAAATCAATAAACTCTCTCTAATACCTGGGATGAGTGTAACCGTAAAAATTCATACAACCGATTAATGGATAAGGGAGTGAAAATCATGGCCATTGTACGACTTAAAACAATGAGTCTATTTATTGTTGCATTATCTGGGCTAACTCTTCTAGCAGGGTGTGGTACCCAGCCTGCAGCCGCTGCTCCCACACCAGTGAAAACGGGTGTGGTCAAACTTGAGGCTTTCAAAGGAGATTTATCCTTAACCGGAGTGATCGATACTCAGGAAAAGTCAAACCTAAGCGCCCAACTGCCAGGGACCGTAGTAACGGTAAACGCTAAGGAGGGGGCTTTTGTCAAAAAGGGTGAGGTTATCCTTTCGCTGGATAAAAAAGACTTACTGAATCAACTTGAACAGGCGCAGGCGGGGCTTGCCAATAATCAGGCATTGGCAGAGCAAGCGCGTATCAATTATGAAAATACTGAGGCGGATTTTACCCGTTTAGAAGCGCTCTACCAATCGGGAGCTATTCCGAAACAACAATTGGAACAAATTACAGCGAAAAGAGATATCGCCAAATCACAATATGAAGCGGCTCGTGGGGCAGGTATTGACTCGGCCAATGCGGCAATTAATGCGATTAACCTAAACTTAGCCAAAATGGCTATTAAAAGTCCAATTGATGGGGTCTTGGTAACGTGCAACGTTTCCGTAGGGGATAATGTTGCCCCAGGTATCCCGATTGTCACCGTGGTGTCAACAAACCAACTCGTGTTAACTGGAAATATGGCCGAGAGTAACATTAACTCCATCAAAATCGGTGATCCAATTAAAGTCAGCGCGAATTCGGTGCCTGGCCGAACGTTTGACGGGAAAATCTCTTATATTAGTCCCATTTCGATTCCCACAGGACAGTTTTTCCCCATCAAAGTAGCAGTGGATAATACAGAAGGGATTCTAAAAGCAGGCATGACGGCTACGGCTAAAATTCCCATTCAAAGTTCTGACGCTCTGGTAATCCCGAATTCTGCCCTTCTTCATCGGGATAACAAGGATTATGTTATCGTTGTAAAAGAGGGAAAAACCGTGAGAACCGCTGTTCGTATTGGCCTTAAAAATGAGGCCTCAACAGTGGTGCTTCAGGGATTGCAAGCAGGTGATCGCATTGTAATTAAAGGGGCGGAGCAATTGGCTGATGGAGTAGAAGTAATGTAAAACCTGGCGTAATAGCTGGAAGAAATAATAGCGAAAAGAGGTTTCAGACAATGCGCCAAGTCGGAATCATCGGAACCGGTTCTTATGTTCCTGAAGATGTTTTAACCAATGTGGATTTGGAAAAATTCGTGGACACAAACGATGAATGGATCAGATCGCGTACAGGGATCAGTCAACGTCATATTGCCCCGCAGGACATGCCCGTCTCGGAACTGTGTTACCAAGCGGGGTTGAAGGCTTTAGAGGATGCGCAGATTGCTCCTGAAGAGGTTGACCTCATTATCGTTGCGACGATCACACCGGACTATGCATTTCCAGCGACGGCCTGTATCGTTGCCGATCGGCTAGGGGCAAAAAATGCTGCGGCCTTTGATCTGGAAGCAGGATGTACTGGATTTATCTATGGGGTGGTGACGGGCAGCCAGTTTGTAGCTACAGGAATGTATAAAACAGTGCTCGTCATCGGAGGGGACACGTTGAGCAAAGTGCTTAACTGGGAAGACCGTTTAACTTGTATTCTCTTCGGCGATGGTGCGGGGGCAGCAGTTTTGCAGCCGGTTGAAGAGGAATTCGGCTTTTTGAGTTCTGAATTAGGTTCAGACGGTTCCGGCGGCAAGTTACTCCTTCAACCGGCGGGGGGGGCCCAATGCCCAGCGAGTCTGGAAACCGTTGAGAAAAATTTACATACCCTTCAAATGGAGGGCAAAGAAGTCTATAAATTTGCCGTTCGGATTATGGGGGATGTCTCTGTGAAGGTTCTGGAAAAGGCCGGTTTAACGAAAGAAGATGTGGATCTTCTTATTCCGCATCAAGCCAATCTACGGATTTTGGAGGCTGCGGTTAAGCGCCTAGGAATTTCTCCGGATAACGTGGTTGTTAACTTGGATAAGTATGGTAATATGTCGGCTGCGTCTATTCCAGTGGCCTTAGATGAGGCGAGTAGAGCAGGTCGCCTTGCCGAGGGGGATATCATTGTTATGGTTGGGTTTGGCACTGGACTGACTTGGGGAGCTTGTGTTTTGAAATGGACGAAGCGAGGTATAAAAGGGTGATTAAAACGAGGGTTTGTGAACTGATCGGGATCGAGTATCCGATTTTCCAAGGCGGAATGGCTTGGGTTTCGACCGGAGAACTGGCCGCTGCGGTCTCGGAGAGCGGCGGGTTAGGTATCATTGGTTCAGGACAGGCTCCTGCGGACTGGTTGCGTCAGGAAATTCGTAAAGTGAAAGCGATCACGAAAAAGCCTTTCGGGGTTAATGTCATGTTGATGTCCCCGTTTGTGGATGAAGTCATGCAGGTGATTTTGGAGGAACGTGTCCCGGTGATTACAACGGGGGCAGGGAATCCTGGGAAATACGTGCCCATGCTTAAAGAAGTTGGAACGAAGGTGATTCCGGTGGTGGCCTCTGTCGCGTTGGCCAGACGGCTGGAAAAGGCCGGGGTTGATGCACTCATTGCCGAAGGAATGGAGTCCGGCGGGCATATTGGGGACATTGGAACTTTCCCCCTAGTTCCCCAAGTGGTCGATGCCGTTAAAATCCCGGTCATTGCTGCCGGAGGGGTCGTGGATGGCCGTGGCCTAGTGGCAGCTTTAGCCCTCGGAGCCGAAGGGGTACAAATGGGGACACGCTTTATGTGCGCGGAAGAATGTACCATTTCCCGGCTTATCAAGGATAAGATTATTAAAGCGAAAGATCGTGCTACTGTAGTGACAGGACGTTCAACCGGTCACCCGGTTCGTTGTTTGGATAATCGCTTTACCCGTGAAATTTATCAACATGAACGGGGAGGAATGCCCGCTGAGGAACTTGAGAAACTGGGTGTAGGGAAATTGCGATTAGCCATGGTGGAGGGAGATATTGAGAACGGTTCAATCATGGCTGGTCAAATCGTCGGAGCGGTTAAACGTATTGAACCCGCAGCATGCATTATTCAGGACATCATGCAATCGGCAGAACGGGAATTTGAGCGTCTTTCTGCACGGTTTAATAGCCTCTCGGAATTTCGGGGAAATCGTTGCCTCAACTAACTCGGTGGATGTCGAGAGCCCATTTTGAAACGAGGGGGTTTTTGCACTGAGGTAAATCGGACGCCCTTATCATTCGTTGATTTGGGGAAGGGTGTAGCGGCTTGACAAAGAGGTACTGTGGCGGTCTAGGGATTTGCTGGGTGGGTTGATTTCTAGAATAAGCAGAAAAGATTTTGCCACATACGACGCTTGAAAAGCGTCTTTTTTTATTTTGTTGAGTCATATGTTGGAGCTAATTTAATATTAGCGTAAGGCGAATTATTATAGCAGGGTTCCCAATACAATTGTTCTCAAAATGTATTTGAGAAACTGATGGAAGGATTAAAAAATTTGCCAGAGAAGATAGGTGGTGGTTTAGAATTCTTGTAGTTCTAAGCCGCCATTTTTAATATAAAAGTAATGAAATAGGCGGATTAGCAAAGTAACCCGCCCCTTCCCGAACCGT
>LADV01000296.1 GCA_000961805.1 Peptococcaceae bacterium BRH_c23
CTCCGAAGGGTGGATTTCTCTTAAATCCATGCCTGGGTCTCGGATTAAGAGTCCTTGAACTGTCACCGTTTTTCGGTGAAGAGCTATCGTTTTGTGTGCATTATTTAATTATTAATTTTTTTAATTATTTAATTTTGTTTAAAACAAGGCGTTAGTTTAATCTACGCCTTGTTTTTTATGTTTTGTAACAAAAATTAACACATAGTATGGAGGTTATCATGGCAAACGTATCGTAGTTGGTGGGGGTTGTCCTTAAATAGAACTAATCTGGCTGGATACTGATAAAACCTAAGCTGATAAGTTAGACGCTCTAATAAAGCAAAATTATATTAAGAGTAATAAGAAGTAAGGAGTGGGAATATGTCATTTGGAAGAATTCTAACTGCTATGGTCACACCCATGAATGAGTGTTTAGAGGTTGATTATGAAGAAGCAAAGCATTTAGCTTTACACTTGGTTGAACATGGGAATGATGGTATTGTCGTCGCAGGGACAACTGGGGAGTCTCCGACAATTTCAACTGAAGAAAAAATCGAATTATTCAAGGTGGTTAAAGAGACCGTTGGATCACGGGCTGTCGTAATTGCCGGAATAGGCTCAAATACGACTGAGGCAAGTGTAACGTTAGCCAAAAAAGCTGCAGCAGTCGGAGTAGACGGGCTGATGGCGGTCGTACCCTATTATAACAAACCGTCACAAGAGGGTTTATATCAGCATTTCCGTAAAATAGCCGCTGCGACCCCGCTACCACTAATGCTTTACAATATCCCGAGTAGATCTTCCGTCAATATGCTCCCGGAAACTGTGCTCAGACTCAGCGAAATTCCCAACATAACAGCACTTAAGGAAGCGTGCGGAATGATGGATCAGGTCAGCGAACTTAAACGCATTCTGCCTGAGAACTTTGCCATGTATAGCGGCGATGACTCTCAAACTTTGCCGATGCTGGCTTTGGGCTGCACTGGTATCATCAGCGTTGCAGGACACGTCATTGGTGACGAAATGAGAAGCATGCTCGACGCGTGGTTTGCGGGGGATACTCAAACGGCTTTGAAATGGCATTTGAAGCTTCTTCCCATGTTCAAGGGAATTTTCGTTACCACAAACCCTGTACCGATCAAATACCTGTTAAAGTATCACGGGATTAAGGCTGGCGGAGTTAGACTACCTTTGGTCGATGCTATCGAAAAAGAAAAAGCTTTTCTAGATGATTTATACCGCCAAATTAAAGGTTAATAGCCTTTATCCATCAACTGATGCCAGTCAATACACTTCCTTGTTAAGTCTATCCCAGCCCCTAAATAAACACTCACCTTTTTGAGTAAAAAGGTGAGTGTTTATCTGTAATGCGACGATCGTCTGTCTTGACACACGAAATCGAAAAAAACACTATCAATAGCTTCCGTCATTAGCTATTTTCAACATGAAAGGAGAATCACCATGTTTTCATAACTGCTCTAATAGGCCTTGATATATCCTCCGTTACCGAAAAGTAAATCTTACAGCATCTTTATGAGAAAATATTTAGCCTTCTAAAGGAATTGGTTAAATTTTGTAGAAAGCTATAAAAGTTCAAATTTGCACAATTTTAAAATGGAGGGCAATCTTATTGTCTTTAACTATGGAATTTGTTTTTAAATTCCAATTATCTGTTTTAGTGTATTTGTTTTTGCAATTTAATTTTTGGTGAGTAAAAACAAGGAGAGAGGTTAATGTTGGAATTTTATAAACGCTACGGATTCTATACCGATCCAGGTTCGAAGGAAAAAATGTATGCAGGAATTTCTGATTCTCTCGAGGAGCTTTGCCAATTCATTAAATCCCAGTTAATTCATCCTATTGCTGATTTGCCGCTTTATCGTCAGCAAATGCCGCCGGAAAGAAAAAATGAAGATGAGAAGTATCCCACTGTAGAATCGATTTTGAACGGCTTGCTCAGCTATAATTCGGCAGGCCTGGTTTATAACCGCAAACCGGAAGAACGGTTAATTTTGTCATGCAGGTATCATTCGATCCTGCTTGCCTCTATTTTGAAGAACCGGGGTATCCCGGTCCGGGTTCGTTATGGTTTCACCAAATAACTTTACCCGGAGCATCATATCTATCATGTGATCTGCGAAGTTTGGCATGAACCTGAACAGCGCTGGCTGCTTGTTGATCCGGATAGGAAAATGGTGGACTTCTCTCCGGAACAGTTTGAGTTTTCTGGAGATGTATGGCTCCGGTATAAGGACGATAAATTAAATCCTTCTAGTTATGGTGTTCCGGAATGGTGGGGAGCACATCCCATTCTCAGTGTACTCTGCCATGATTTAGCTTCCGTATTAGGCAATGAGCATGTTTATTGGGAACAACCACCGGTTACCTCGGATTCCAGCATGGAGGTAAAAAACATTCCATCTGCTCAAGTGATAGTTTTAAATGAAGTTGCTGTGTTATTGAGAGAACCGGATTCTGGCTTTGATGAATTAAGACGACTATATCTGATGAAGTATAGATCTGAAATTACTATAAGAGCAAGCAGGAGATTTTGTTACAAGCACACCTCGAAGCCGCCGATACTATCTTCAAAACCGCCTACGAGATCATCGAGCGGCCTCTTACGGTAAAGGAAAAATTTATAGAGTAAATTGAAAATCACATTATTGATGACGCACAAGTAAATAAAACAAAGTCATGCTTAGTCAGATTTTATCAAATAATGCTATAGTCTATAAAAAAATGTCTTAATATTTAAAATTTTTAGATTACTATAAATATCCACTCGTTCCATTGGTTGGGGTAATTCATTATTGGTATTATATGCAAGATACTGTTGCCAAAAAAGAAGTTAAAGATCGACCTAAGATAGTGAGGAAGATTGACGTTGGAATGTGAATCATGAACTAGGGGTTCTACTTGGAGGTTTATCGAAGCCCTAGAATGGAGGTGGAGAATACCCGAGTACAGAGGATGTTAGTTTAGATAAATTAAACCATAAGAAACAAGGAGGAAAAGAAATTATGAAGACAATTATTGCTCGAAAAATAGGCTTCAAATGTTATGCAGTTATCAGTAAAATTTCTCTATAAATGTGCCCCCCTAGAGAACGAAGTGCTGTGTTAAGGGTTGTAAACTGGGAGTATCGATAATTTTTTACGAGAGGACAGGACGCCATGGAAAAAAAGATAATAGTTAACAAGGATGGAAATATACTGCCATTGAGCTGAACATCCCGGAGAGCTTAAATGCTCTAAATATCAATATGCGCGAAGAGATGCTGGAGGCATTGCTAGCGGCAGAAAAGGATGACGAGGTCCGAGTTGTGGTCATTACTGGTCGAGGCAGGGCTTTCTGTTCCGGCGGTGATATCAAAGCAATGAACAAAGAATTTACCCCGGCCGAAGGCAGGGCGAGAATGCAAAAGGTCGGCAGGCTGATTAAATGCATTAATGGGATGAACAAATTGGTAATAGCCGCTGTTAATGGGCCGGCCATTGGAGCAGGCTGCAACTTGGCGCTGGCTTGTGATTTTATCATTGCTGCTGAAGAAGCGACTTTTGGCCAACCTTTCGGAAGACTCGGCCTGGTTCCTGATTTGGGAGGACTATATTACTTGCCTCGCCGGGTTGGCCTAGCAAAAGCAAAAGAATTAATCTTTACCTGGCAGATTATTGATGCCAGAGAAGCGGAACGAATTGGCTTAGTAAATTGGGTTGTACCGCTAAGTGATCTTGATACGGAAGTAAAGAAGCTGGCAGAGAAATTGGTTAAAGGACCGGCACTGGCGAATGGTTTAGCAAAAGGAATCATCAATAGATCATTAGAAAGTACCCTCGATCAGATACTTGAGGAAGAAGCTTACGCCCAGGGCTTATGTTTTATGTCCCAAGATTTTCAAGAGGGAGTTAGAGCTTTTTTGGAAAAGAGAAAGCCAAATTTTGGTCAATAAGAAATAGGGGGAGTCACTGTGGCTGAAATCGAGGTCAGACGAGAAGAACGTTTAGGTATAGTGACCGTTAACCGGCCTGAAGTTAGAAATGCACTTAACCAATCGGCTTGGTATGCGCTGCTGGATGCTTTTACGGAATTAGGTGATGATCCCCAGGTACAGGTAATCATACTCACCGGGGCTGGGGACAAGGCATTTGTGGCAGGTGCAGATTTGAAGGCGTTGAAGGAACGTGACGTGGCTGCTACTTTCCGGGCTGATTACCAAAGGATTGTAGATCAAGTTGCCACTATCAATAAGCCAACTATAGCAGCTATTAATGGTTATGCTCTTGGTGGGGGACTGGAGTTGGCCTTGGCCTGCGATATCCGAATTTGCTGTGACACCGCTAAATTCGGTCAGACAGAGATTAATGTGGGTATTTTGCCGGGAGCAGGTGGCACCCAGCGTCTGACGCGTTTAATTGGACTGGGAAAAGCCAAAGAGATGATTTTTACGGGGAAAATAATCAGCGCTTCTGAAGCAGAAAGAATCGGATTGGTTAATATGGTGGTTGATCCTAACAACCTGATGGAAACCGCTTTGCAAATGGCACGGGAAATGGCGCAAAAAAGTCCCCTTGTCTTGCAGTTAGCAAAATTTGTGATCAATAACGGGGTAGATGTGGATATGCACACTGCCCAGGCCTTAGAGCGTTTAGGGCAAGCAGTTGTGTTTGGCTCTGCTGATCACCTCGAAGGGATTAATGCCTTCTTGGAAAAGAGGAAACCAGAGTTCAAATGTTGCTAAGCGGAGTAGTGTGGGAGGAGATAAAAAAATGAAGCCTGTAGCTATAGTGGGAGCAGGGCAAACAAAATATGGCGATTTCCCGGATAAAGGTGAGAAAGAACTATTTGCTGATGCCTACCGTGAAAGGTTTGCGCATGGACCTTGAAGCCGGCCTGCAGTATAAGAATAAATGCTTTAGCATTTTATGTGCTACGGAAGACAAAAAGGAAGGGATACAGGCGTTTTTAGAAAAGCGTAAGCCAAACTTTCAGGGACGTTAAAAGAGCTGGACCTTCGGTAATCCTGGAGACCTAACCTAAGTCGAAGGACAACGAAAAGGTTAAAAGGGAGTGAAGACATGGATTTTAGTTTCTCCGAAGAACTGGAAATGTTGAGCAAAGTCGTCAAGAATTTCGTTGATAAGAAAGTAGATCCCCGTGGTCAGCAGATCGAAGAAGAAGATCGGATACCGGATGAAATAATTAACGAGTCCAAAGAAATGGGCCTATTTGGGCTGAGCATTCCAGCAGAATATGGTGGAACCGGCATTGGCATGGTCGGGAAATGCCTCGTTTTCGAGCAACTTGGCCGAACTAACAATGGCTTTACCACTTTGCTTGGAGCCCATAACGGGATCGGTTCGGTTGGAATTGTGGATTTGGGAACTGAAGCACAGAAGCAAAAGTATCTTCCTGACATGGCCTCTGGAGAGAAAATAGGAGCCTTTGCCTTAACTGAGCCCAACGCCGGATCAGACGCCTCGAATATCAGTACTAAAGCGGAATTGAAAGGTGACCGCTATGTTCTCAATGGGACCAAACATTTTATTACCAACGCCCCTATTGCCGGTGTCTTCACTGTAATGGCAGTTACCGACAAAGCTAAAGGATCCAAAGGGATTACGGCTTTTATAGTGGATATGAAAGTGATTAAGGAAGCAGCTATGGTCAAGTACTATGCTGCTGAGGCTTATTGCCGGGTAGCTGACAAAGCCCTGCAAGTCTTCGGTGGTATGGGTTATATGAGGGAGTTGCCCATCGAAAGATATTATCGTGATGCACGCATCACCAGGATCTATGAAGGGACAGCGGAAATTCAGAAAGGGATTGTAGCCGCTCAATTGCTTAAAGAGTATGCCATCTAGATCACATTTGTGAGTGAATAGGAGAAGAGGAAGTATGGAAATCAAGCTAGTAACAGTGATTGGCTCCGGTATAATGGGTCGTGGAATAGCTCAGGTTTGTGCCCAGGGAGGATATCAAGTCCAACTTAACGACATCAGCAGGGAAGTATTGATCAAAGCCCGTGAGGTCATTGTGAAGAATTTAAGTAAAGGAGATAACCAAGCCGTTCATCCCGGGAGAATTAATGGCCCGTGTTAAAGCACATCTAGCCCGGTATGAACGTTTACTTGGGCGGAGGCAAGAACTAACTAACCTTCTGTCAAACAAAAAATACACCAGACGGGAAGTTATCGGATTAGGACTATTAGGGATGCTTTCTGTTGCAGGTGGACTTAGTATACTACCGACAGGTAAATTATTAGCTAACGGTGAGGAGGTTGAGCATCAAGCAACCAAGGCCAGACTCCGCCCGACTCCTGACAAGTGGTCAGAGAACGAAGTTACCGTCGCTTGGCTTGGTCATGCCAGTTTTTTAATTAATTTCTTTGGCACAAAGATCATTATTGATCCGGCATTGGGTTCTCGTATTGGTCTTATTCCCTTTGGTGACCAAACGATTGGGCCAAGTCGTTATATATCAGCTGCATTAAAGGGCGAGGAAGTTGGTCCTGTCGATCTGTTACTTATCTCTCATGCCCACACGGATCATTTCGACTATCCCACTTTGCGTCAACTGCAGTCACCAGATACAATTGCAGTCACTGCCAAAAATACAACTCCTCTATGGCAGGGCATGAAATTCAATTCTTTAGAGGAAATGCATTGGGGAGATAGCAAGTCTTTAGCAGGGGTAAATGTGAAAGCCATTGAGGGAAAACACTGGGGGACTTTTAAACTATCCAATGAGCCTATGGAAGAGCCAATCACTCGCTTTCGTCAGGCTGCCGCCGGTCAAATGGAAAAGATGGCTATTCAGGAAGTGGGAGCTTCGTGGGTCCTCCCGCATTGATACCAACGTGTAGCGATTACACAACCATACTTCTAAAAGAATATGCTTGACTTGGAGTTAACTCATTCGTGTTGGGGATGCACAGAGTGTATTACTGGGGACCGCATACGTTGATACTTTACCTGTGTCCGAATTAAATGCAAAAATTCAAAGTCCAAATTTAGACCCTAAGCGAGCCACGGAAACCCCTGGCAGCATAGTAGGATTCTGCTCCATTGTGGTACACAAAGACAGTGTCGTAGCGACGATCACAAAAGATGGCCCCGCCGAGTTTTCTAATATTAGCAGGTGTTTTCACCCAGCTCGATGTTTTCGCATCAAAATTTCCAAGTTTCTGCAGCTCCCGGTATTGTTCTTCCGTTAAAAGCTCAATGCCCATGGCAGCAGCCATATCAATAGCGTTATTTTCTGGTTTATGTTCTTTCCTTGACTCCAGCGCTTCACGGTCGTAACAAACACTTCTGCGACCTTTAGGACTTTCTGCTGAACAATCATAAAAAATGTATTCGCCCGTCTTTTTATCATGACCAACAACATCCGGTTCACCGCCAGTTCTTTCCATTTCATTGAGTGACCTCAGTTTTTCAGTATTAGTTTCCAGCTTTGCTTGTACTTTAGTCCATTCAAGACCTTTATGGCGGTTCGTGTTTTTCTCAAAACGGGATTGCAATGCTCCAAGTAGTGCTACGTTTGACATAGTTAGTTTCCCCCTTATATGTTCTCTAAGTGCTTTGACTAAACCCCTTGAGTTCTAAGTCCATTTTCATTTTGCTTCGTAACTGTAACATACCATCCTTTACAGTTTCTTGGTTATTGTTCCTATAAAGTAGATAAGTATCGTTTATAACTGAATTATAGCTACCGCATATCGGTTTAGTTCAACTCCGGGATATCCGAAGGTAATGCGGATATACCTCCAAAATGGGAGGATATCCAAAGTTGTTGCGGAAATACCTTCTTTAAATATAATACGTCTGAATATCCAATTCAAATGCTAAAACCATACATTAATCATTATTGTTTTTTGTCTTGAAACTTATGCTCAATTTTTTATAATCAAGTTAGCATTATCCAAACTTAAACCCTCCTAAAATTATTTTATTAAATTCGCAGAAAAACCAAGTAACCAGGAAGTGGGTGGGTCCCAGATTTTCCTTAAGAGACTGGATAAGCAGTTAGCAAAACTAACAATGAAGTAACGTAACAACGCACGTGGAAACGATAATATTGGATTATATTTACTAGAGGAAGGATATGCGAGGAAAATATAGAAAGGTTATAGTGGAATAATTTGGGTGATATTGTAATTAAAAAAGCATTAGCTTTTTGGCATATATGGAGGAGCAAAAATGACAAATAGGAAAACAACTTTTGTTAAATCGTTTGTACGAAGGGTGGTACGTATTATGCTGATCATACCTGCTGTTTTACTTATTTGTATGTTTATTCTTGTGGGAGTACTGCTGGCATGCAGTCCCGGAAAACCTGAACCTTTCTTAGATGAAAACGGAAGGCCTCTGGCAGGTAGCATTTCGGAAAAAATCCTTATCAATATCAATGGGGTGGAGCAGGGGATGTTTATCAAGGGTAAGGATAAAACGAAGCCTGTATTACTTTTCTTGCATGGGGGTCCTGGTATGCCCGAATATGCGGTTAGTCGGAGATATCCTTTAGTTCTTGAGAACTATTTTACTGTCTGCTGGTGGGAACAGCGAGGCGCCGGACTTTCCTATAGTTCCGATATTCTACCCGAGACCATGACATTCGAGCAATTGATATCCGACACACTGGAAGTGACAAATTACCTTCGCAAGCACTTTGGAAAGGAAAAGATTTACCTCATGGGGCATTCGGGGGGTCTTTTATTGGCATCCAAGCGGCGGCACGAGCACCGGAGTTGTACAACGCCTACATTGCCGTGGCCCAGATCTCAAATCAGCTCGAATCAGAAAAGTTGGCATACAACTATATGATTGAACAGTTTACGAGGCTTGGGGACAAAAGAATGTTGCAAGAGTTTAAGAAATACTCTATCAGTGAGATAAACATGCCTTCATACTATTCCATGCGTGACGCACCGATGCACAAGCTTGGCATTGGCACTACGCATAAGATGAAATCTGTAATCAGTGGTGTCTTTTTACCTATAATGCTACACAGGGAGTATACCCTCAGCGAAAAGATAATTATATGGCGCGGCAAATTTTTAACTACAAAAACCTACGATTTATGGAACAAGCTGGTTGCCACGGATTTGACTAAGAAGGTACAGCGGTTGGATATTCCTGTCTACTTTTTTCATGGCATATATGATTACACGGTATCCTACTCTTTGGCAAAGGATTATTTTGAGGAACTACAGGTGCCCATGAAAGGATTTTACACGTTTGAACAATCTGCTCACAGTCCATTGTTTGAAGAACCCAAAAAAATGCAACATATTTTGCAGGAGGACGTACTGGTAGGAGTGAACAACCTTGCCGACACAAAATAGACGGTTTAAAATACAAGCAAATCGCCTTTGGAGTCAAAAAGAGCTAAAGGCATAGGGAGTTTGGTTCTGAGGTTGTAATAAAGTCAGTGTCCTGAATAATAAATCTCTTACTTAAACTTAATTAATGCCGCTGACCGTTTAAGCTGTTCATCTAGAACCTTAGCATAAATCCTCGTGGTTCTGGGGTCGGCATGTCCTAAAGCGTCTTGTACAATGGCAAGATTATCCGTTTCGCGAAGTAGTAATGTAGCAAACGTTGAACGCATTTTATGAGCGCTAAAACCGTCTGTATTATGGCCCAATGTTTTAAGAATCGCCATATATTTTGCTATTAGATTTTGTACTGCTCTGGTACTAATACGTTTTCCTTGCATAGAAAGAAACAACGCTTCTGATTTGCCCTGAGCATAACGTGGTCGTTCATTTTGAAGATAATCATTCAATGCCTCCGAAATTTCTGCATTAAAGTATACGACGGTTTCTTTACTTCCTTTGCGAATAAGTTCAAAGTAGCCTTTATTGAGATAAGTTGTTCTGAGATTGAGACTGCATAGCTCAGATAAGCGTAATCCAGTACCGATAAAGGTAAGAAATATAGCGTAATTCCTTTTTTCTGTATAAGCATGATATTTGAGCTGTTCCTTAGACAAACCAATACCATTCTGCAAAACGTCAGTAAGATCAGCAATCTGATTAGGCTCAAGAGCTTTAGGAAGCTTTTGGTTGACATTAATAGGGTCTAATTTGATGGTAACATCTTTAGAAACCATATCCTCACGTAGTAAATATCGATAAAGGGATTTTATTACTGCTTGTTTGCGAGCAAGTGCACGCACCCCGTTATTACGTTCCATACTAGCCCAGCTCAAATAGGCTTCTATGTCACGATGTCCGATTTTATCCATAAGAAATAAACCTATGTCTACGGGCATAGAGGGGAAGGTAGGCATGGAATCACAAAGAAATTGAAAGAACAAACGGAGTTCATTGGTATAGGCATATTGAGTATTTCTAGACTTATTGATGACAGCAAGGTGATTTATGAAATCTTGTGCAAAATGGGGCAGGATAGAAGAAGTAAATCCATTATTATCTTTCATTAAACCTAGCCTCCTGTGAATTAAATAGAATGAATATAGCAAAGAGCAACAAGGAGTAAGTCGTAACGTAAAAGATGATATCGCTATTATATTATAGTAATATAACAAATGACAACTATATACTAAAGAGTGTTTTAGCGCATAGTTAAAAAGTCACAAATTGTCCGATACAAGTCTAAAGGACTTGACAAAGAAATCCAAAAAGGCTTTAAAGGAATTCAAAGATCAGATTCTGACAGATATTCCGTCTCCTCTTACATATGTATATCAAACTAAGTGAGTTTATTTATACTGCTACTGAGTGTGATGATTTTATTGGTATTTTGATTGAAAAAGGAATTTTAAGATAGGGGGTATAATTATGTATAATGGAAAAGTTAAACCTAAATGTCGGATCAAAAACTAAAGCAAAATCTACTGTAAAGTATACAGGCAAAGATGAACAAATTAGAGACAAATACCTATCTATCGCTTAATGGTTGAGAGTAAAGAGTATCAAAGTGCACAAAAAATGTCAAAAACGGAGACAACCCGCCGAAGAAACGGTCAGTTTATTAGAACTGGCCCCTGAGATAGAGACTCCTTATCGGAAAATCAGGCAATTGCAGCGGAAAATGGATCGAAGTCGCCGAGCAACTAATCCGAACAAGTATAAGGCGAATGGGACGTTTAATCGGAGTAATAATGATCGTTGGGTAAAGTCGAAGCACTATCAGTTGGATCAACTCAAACTGCAAAGAATCCAAGGTAAGTTAA
>LADV01000118.1 GCA_000961805.1 Peptococcaceae bacterium BRH_c23
TTTTTCGTATAGTCTTCATGGTAGAGCTTGACGAGTACATGCTGTGACACAATAGTCTGCCTCGCCGATTCCACAGCGTCTTTAGCTTGTCGTATATTCAAATTGTACTTATGCGCCACAACTCTCTCCAGATCACCGATCACCTGACCTTCGAGTTGTCGCTTGAATGAGTAGCGAACTGCCGTACAGAAAACGAGCATCATGTGATCTAATAGCGCCTTTTGCTCACTTGTGAGGTCTATTAGAATCGCTTTCATCGTCGTTTTCATCGGGCTCACCTCTATTCTGGTCCAGTTTCTCTAAGGTTTGTACAATCGTCTGCTTGAGCTTTCTTCCACCCCTGGCACCGTAGAGTCTTGTACTAAAACAGGTGACAATACTCACTAAGTCATTGACCATTTCTTCATTTGGTTGCAACTTCACACCTTGTTCAATCGTTTCAATCTCGACGTTGAAAGATGCTGCGAATTCCTTTAGATAAGAGTAGCCAAACCGAGCCAATCTATCAGCATACTCCACCACAACAACATCAACATCTCTTAAATTTCTTAACAGTTTCGTAAGTTCCCTGCGATGGTCGTTAAGTCCACTAGCGACTTCTTCATATAGGGTAACCACCGTGTAATGCTTATCCTGGCAATACTGGATTAAACGCTCTCGTTGTCGTTGAAGATTGCCACTTTCTTGTTGTTTTTTAGTGGAAACTCGACAATAAATAAAGGCTCTTTTCTGTGTCGATGGCACATCGACGGTGGGATTAACAAGTGCTTCAATTTCTTCAAGTCGGTAGCGCCGATGATTTCCAAAAGTCCTCACCGATTTTAGTTTACCCGATGTATCCCACCGTCGAAGAGTTGCTATTGTAACACCCAACCGTTGAGATGCTTCACTTATATCTATTAAATTGTTTTGCATTCTTAGTCACCTCTACTATATTTTACCACATACAACGACTAATAAATAGTAGAAATGTTTATAATTAAATAGAAATGTCTAGATATTAAACAACAGCTACTACCTCCTTATTACGTTTGTCAATAACCCGAATAGCCTTGCCCTCACTCCGCGGTATGCTCTTAGGTTCAACTAGGCGTATGCGGACCGAGATTCCCAAGATTTCCTCTATTCTTTTTTGTAAACGTTGTTGACGTTCTTCTAATTCACGGACTTCATCAAAGAAGCTCGTTTCATTAACTTCCACTTGGACTTCTAGTTGATCTAAGTTCCCAGCGCGATAAACGACCAACAGATAGTGCGGTTCAAAACCACCCGAAGAAAGAATTGCCTCTTCAACTTGACTAGGAAAGACATTAACTCCCCGAATGATTAACATATCGTCTACTCGAGCTGTAACACGTTCCATTGTCCATCCGATATGTCCGCAAGAACACCTACCATAACGCAACTTGGTCAAATCCTTGGTTCGATAGCGCAAAACCGGAAATCCCTGTTTTTCTAAGCTGGTAATCACTAGTTCTCCTCGTTCGCCGACAGGGAGTGGATTTCCTTCTCCATCTAAGACTTCCGGATAAAAATGCTCGTCAATATGTAATCCATTTTGGGCTGGACATTCTAAAGCAACACCCGGTCCCATGATTTCGCTGAGTCCATAAATATCATAAGCTTTGATGCCCAATCGCGTCTCGATTTGTTCTCTCATTCCTTCTGACCATGGCTCTGCACCGAAGACCCCGATTTTCAACTTTAACTCATCACGGGAAATTCCCGATTCCTCTAGACTCTCCGCTAGATATAAAGCATAAGAAGGGGTGCAGGCCAAAACAGTTGTACCGAAATCCCTCATTAGCATTAGCTGTCGAGCTGTATTACCTCCAGAAATAGGAACTACTATAGCACCAAGTTCCTCGCAACCATAGTGCAGTCCCATCCCCCCAGTAAACAAGCCGTATCCGTAAGCAATTTGAACAACGTCCTTTTTTGTTACACCGACTCGTCTCAGTTCATTGGCCACAATCTTTGCCCATAACGAAATATCCTGGCTAGTATACCCTACAACAGTCGGCTTACCCGTTGTTCCCGAGGAGGCGTGAAGACGCACAATATTTTCCATCGGTTCGGCAAAAAGTCCAAAGGGATAATTCTTGCGCAAATCTTCTTTTGTCGTTAAAGGAAGTCTCTGAAAATCTCTGAGTGACTTAATATCCGCTGCTTGGGTTATTCCTACAGCACCATAGCTTTCTTGATAATGGGGGATAGGCCATACTCGCTTCACCGTTTTTTGAAGACCCGCTAGCCATTGTTTCTCTGTAGACTCTGTTACCTTAGACACTTTATCTGCTATGTCCATTACCCCATCTCCTACTTTTATAAAAATTCGCCTATTAATTATGCTTATTACTATAACACACTACCCTTAGAGCGCAATTATATGATCTAATATACTACAGTTTTGGTTTTCATTCCACTTATTTTCCTCATTGCCTAGGATACTTGGCGGCGATTTTATCTATCCAGGCATACAGCAGGGGGCATTAATTGTAAATAAATAGGTTTACAATCAGTAGATAATATGAGGAGCCCCTCAGCAGTTCAAGTTGAACTGCTGAGGGGCTCCTTCCATAGTTTTAAAATTAAACCTTATAGTCCTGCTAATTTGCGCAGGGTTTCAGCCTTGTCCATTCTTTCCCAGGGCAGGTCGAGGTCTGTTCTTCCGAAATGTCCATAGGCTGCCGTTTGATGATAGATGGGTCGACGGAGATCCAAGGCTTTGATAATACCCGCTGGTCGCAAGTCAAAGGTCTGCATGATCAACTCCACGATCTTATCATTAGGCAATTTACCGGTCCCAAACGTCTCAATAGAGACAGATACCGGGCGGGCCACACCGATAGCGTAAGCAATTTGTAGTTCGCAACGGTCAGCCAATCCAGCAGCTACAACATTTTTAGCCACGTATCGTGCAGCATAAGCAGCCGAACGGTCAACCTTTGTGGGGTCTTTGCCAGAGAAAGCGCCGCCGCCATGGCGTGCCATCCCGCCATAAGTGTCCACAATGATTTTACGTCCCGTCAGTCCGCAATCCCCTTGAGGACCACCAATCACGAAACGCCCCGTTGGGTTGATAAAATACTTCGTGTCTTCATCAAGTAGTTCTTTGGGAACCGTTGGGTACACAACATATTGAAGTAAATCGCGGCGTATTTGATCTTGAGTTACATCCGGATGATGCTGAGTAGATATTACGATGGTATCTACCCTAATCGGTTTGTTGTCCTCGTATTCCACAGTCACCTGGGTTTTCCCATCCGGACGCAAATAGTTTAAAAGATCTGATTTACGCATCTCACTAAGCCGACGTGCTAAACGGTGAGCTAAATCGATGGGAACTGGCATGTAGCTTTCGGTTTCATTCGTTGCATAGCCGAACATCATTCCTTGGTCACCGGCTCCGATCGCTTCAATATCACTATCACTCATATCCCCCGTTTTTGCTTCCAAGGCCCGATCCACGCCCAGAGCGATATCCGCAGATTGTTCTCCGATTGAGGTTAAGACAGCGCAAGTATCGGCGTCAAAGCCATATTTGGCACGGGTATACCCCACTTTCCGGATTGTCTCCCGTACCACATGTGGAATATCCACATAACACGAGGTTGTAATTTCACCAGCGACAAGAACTAATCCTGTCGTAACAGTTGTTTCACAAGCAACTCGGGCATTAGGATCTAAGGCAAAAATCGCATCCAAAATAGCATCTGAAATCTGGTCACAGATCTTATCCGGATGCCCTTCTGTCACAGACTCTGATGTAAATAATTTTCTGACCAATTATTTCACTCCTTTGTTTTTACGCCGAGGAGGTTGGCAATTTCACCAACGAGATTCCGTGCAACCTCCAGTTTGCTCATTTGAGGAAAATCTATTCTTCTTCCATCGGGAAAGAGAAAACTGACAATGTTTGTTGGACTACCAAAGCCGGCTCCCTGCTTGGTAACATCATTGGCTACCAAGAGATTGACGTTCTTTCTGAGCATTTTAGCTTGGGCATTAGCCATCAGATTCTCCGTCTCCGCAGCGAACCCAATCAAAATTTGAGATGTTTTCTTGCGCCCAAGTTCCGCAAGTATATCCGGGTTAGGAACTAACTCTAGCGTACGGTTTGTCCCATCCTTTTTAATCTTTTGCTCAGCAAGAACCGCAGGTCGATAATCCGCTACGGCTGCTGCTTTGATAACAACATCTACCTCAGGGAAACGCTCCAAAACTGCATCGTACATTTCCAGAGCTGTCTGCACTGATACCCTTGTCACTCCCTGCGGAGTTGGCAAATCCGTAGGTGCACTAATGAGAACTGTCTCCGCGCCTACCTCTTGTAAGGCCTGAGCAATGGCATATCCCATTCGTCCAGAACTTCGGTTACCCAGATAACGAACCGGATCAAGCGGTTCTTGAGTTCCTCCAGCCGTCACAAGCACCTTCTTACCCTTCAACCAATCCGACCCAGAGAAAAACTGTGCTAAGGACTCCACGATCTCGATCGCTTCACTCATGCGACCAACCCCTTCGGTGCCACACGCTTGAAAACCAGTGCCAGGGCCAATGATCTTTATCCCGCGCTCTTGGAGACGTGTCAGGTTAGCTTGAGTGGCTGGATGATGATACATGGCCTGGTTCATGGCCGGTGCCACAAAGATGGGTACACGTGTTGCCAATAGAACCGTTGAAAGAAAATCATCGGCTAAGCCAGTTGTCATCTTAGCTAATATATTGGCCGTGGCCGGAGCAACTATGACTGCATCGATATGCTCCGCTAGGGCGATATGCTCCACATTCCAATGCTTCGGTTCGTCAAACATGTCTACGTACACCGGATTTGCCGAAAGGCTCCGCAGTGTAAGGGGAGTAATAAATTCTGTCGCAGATTTTGTCATCGCGACATGGACCTCAGCGTTCAATTTTCTTAAGCGGCTAACGACTTCCGCCGCTTTGTAAGCTGCAATTCCACCGGTGACCCCGACAAGGATTTTCCTCCCAGTAAACATAATATTACACTTCCTCTTCAGGGGTACACTCATAGCTGAATTTAGAGTGTGAAATCTCCTCCAATGAAATACTCACTGGCTTCATACCCTTAGCTAAATCCTCATGCTTAGCTTCTTCCATAATCGTTCGCGCCCGTTTGGCAACCACGATGACTAATGTATACTTGCTATCGACTTTACCCATAAGCACATCAAGTGACGGTTGTTTCATTAATATTCCCCCTTAAAAACAAACGGTTTTCGTTTAACCCGGCATTTTTCTGCCACTAAAATACTCTTAAGTTTATCGACAGCCACAGGAACTTCATCATTGATGACTACATAGTCATACTCACTCACATATTCCAGTTCCTGTATTGCGGTGGCTAAGCGTTTCTGAATGACAGCCTCCGTCTCAGTTCCCCGTTTGTGAATGCGTTCAGCTAGAATATCCAAAGAAGGCGGGACAATAAACGTAAAGACACCTTGAGGAAACCGCTTTTTGACTTGTAATGCACCTTGAATTTCGATCTCTAAAATGACATCCTGTCCTTCTTGAATCGCCTGTTCAACAGCAAATCGTGGCGTTCCATAATAATTATCGCAAAACGATGCCCATTCTAATAATTCATCAACGGCAATCAAGGCTTCAAATTCTGTCTGTGGGCGAAAGAAATAATGAATCCCTTCCACTTCACCAGGGCGAGGCGACCGCGTCGTCATAGAGACAGAATATTTTAAATTGGGTACCTGGCGAAGCAATTCTTGGCAAAGCGTCCCCTTGCCCGCTCCAGAAGGACCTGAAAGTATGATTAATAATCCATGACCTTTTTCCACACTACACCCCTAATCTGCCGGGTCTTCAGCGTGGGTAGTTGACTCTTTCGCAGAAAGACGGTGAGCCACTGTTTCAGGCTGAACGGCAGAAAGAATCACATGATGACTGTCACAGATAATCACGGCACGTGTACGCCGTCCATAAGTAGCATCGATCAGCATACCTGTATCTCGAGCTTCTTGGATAATACGTTTAATCGGGGCGGATTCCGGACTCACGATGGATATAATTCGATTGGCAGAGACAATATTGCCAAACCCTATGTTAATGAGCTTAATGTCCACGTTGAATCCTCCATTACTCTAAGTTTTGGATTTGTTCGCGAATCTTTTCCAATTCAGTTTTGACACTAACCACCTGTTGGCCAATCCTTAAATCATTCGCTTTAGATCCAATAGTATTGATTTCGCGATTCATTTCTTGAACTAAAAAGTCGAGTTTACGACCGACCGGATCTTGACTTCCCAAGGCTTCCCGACCTTGAGCTAGATGACTGTCAAAACGAACCAATTCTTCCGTGATCGAGGCACGATCCGCAAAATATAAAACTTCGTTTGCCAATCGAGCCCCATCCAATTCAACCTCGCCCAAGATTGTCTGAAGTCGTTCCTGTAAACGTTCTTGGTAATCTGTTACGACAAACGGTGCGCGCTCAGCTATTGTTTGCAGATGCTCACTGATGAGATCGAGCCTTTGAAGTAGATCGACTGTCAACTTTCCTCCTTCAGTACGGCGCATTTGCCCGAATCCTTCAGAAGCCTTAAAAAGGGCTTCGGCACATACCCCCCATAAAGCATCCAGATCGATGACAGGCTCCTCAACCGAGAGAACCTCTGGTAAAGAGACTAAACGGTAAATATCTGTTTCATACGCTGTATGTAGAGCTAAAGAGAGATCTTTCAATGTCTTATCATACGACAGTGCCAAATCATTGTCAACCTTCGCCAATCTCTTTCGTCCTTCTGTTTCCACCACATTAAGATAGACTTCAATCCGACCGCGATGGTATTTTTCTTGAAGCATTTTACGGATCCGCTCCTCAAA
>LADV01000119.1 GCA_000961805.1 Peptococcaceae bacterium BRH_c23
GCGGCGCTGAGCAGAGCCGCTGCCGTTAAGAGCAACATGAGCAGCTGAATCTTTCCTAAGATCAATCCTTCCGATTCAGCAACCTGCCGGATAGCATTGGCCCTTACCCCAGGCAGGATTTCTTCGATCTGATAGGTGATGGCGCCAACATAGGCTGTACAATACCATCGTTCATACTCTTCGCTGGTCAAAGACTGAAGATCTTTTGCTGCCCGGCGGGCCAGTTCGTTTTCCGGAGTGGTCAGAGCGCTTACCTCCACCTTACTTACCTTACCCGAGGTTCCCTGTAGTTTCTGGATGAGGGCTAAAGGCACAAATACCTTCCGGTCATCACCGCTCCCACTGTCAAAAACCCCTGTTACCTTAAGGACTTGTTCCTTGCTTCCAGACGGAGTGTTTACCAGAACCTTTAGGTTGTCTCCCTGTTTAATCCCGGCCTTTTGAGCCAATTCCGTCCCTACCATGGCTTGGTTTTCCGAGCTGTCATCTGCCCACTGGCCATTTACCTTCCACCATGCTTTGAGGCTGACGGCACCCGTAACGACCTTTTCCCCTGCGGGAGTCGTAATTTCTTTGTTAAACCAGGTACCCACCAGAACGGTGTCTTGGTTCCCGGTCGTTGCCGGTTGTTCTAGGTACGGAGTAAAGGAAAGAATATTATTGGCCCAAAAGATTGTTTTCAAGCTGCTTAAACTTGCTTCTTCAAGGTAAGCTTGACCCTGCAAGGGATTGTATTCTACCCCGCCGATGTTCAGCGGGACAGTTTCCACCCTGGGTTCTACTAAGATGTTGGCTCCGTAGGTTTTAAGCTCCCGGTTCACCTTATCCCCGATATCCAGGGAAATATTGAGCATAGAACTAGCCAGAGATGCACCAAAGGCGATGGTTACCACTGCCAAAAGTTTACCTTTCAGGCCTTTGGAGAACGATTTTTTCAACATACGCCAGAACATGCTGTCACCTCTATTCTATAAACACTTGTTCTTTTTGCATTATATCGGTTGTTTTTATCAGAATACTGCCATTTTCCACCTTGTTGGGGAAAGGAATAGGATTACAGCCCCCAGGGAAGCCAATGGTTTGCTTATTGATGATTACATCACAATTTAGGCAAACCACGTTATCACCCCGTTGGTAATATCCCACCACCCCGCAGATTTCGCAGGCATCCAACCCTATGCCAAACAACCCGTTCCCTTTGCCAACAACGATAAAGCGCATCGTTACATTATTCTGGGTAACAAAGTTAAAGCGGTGCAGCTTGTTGTCATTTACCTGAGTCACCGGAATTGTAATTACCCCGTTTTCCGCCTGCACAGGGACCGGAGGGGAAAGTTTGACTTTTTTATTAGAGTAGACTTGTCCCACCCCTAAGAGTGTCCCTGTAGTTAAAATAAGTACTCCGGTAACTGCCAGCCAACGAAGCTGGTTTCGGTATTCCGCCAGGAACTTCCGCCTTAGAGCAGGGTTTTCATACTCCTGCTGAACAGGTTTCTTGCTACCCGCTCTGGCCAGTATCACCTGTACTGCAACCAGTAACACCAGAGCATAGAAAAAGAGCGGGTAGTAGGTGTTAATCGCCGGGGCTATCACAGAAACTAACACCGGAGTTACCGGGATATATCCCAAGGTCATTCCCAATTGTAACAAGCTGATCAGATGACGAACTAAGACAATCGTTACCAGAGTTGCCGCAGTGATGATCACTAGTTGCTTGTTCATTTTTCGGGTTGACTTAAAATAGGACCAGCCGAACAGGGCTGCCAGAAAAATTCCGAAGAGTGCCCCGATTACTTTCAAAATCAATTCCGTATTAATAAAGCTACGAGCCTGCACAAAAATTTTCATAGGAAAGCCCACCAACTCTATGCCCTCAACCGTAACCAGCAGGACTGTTGTTAGCAAAACCAGAGGGCCCATCGCAAACTGAGCGGACTTAGACTTTAACGCCAGGCGACCTGTTAAGATTAACAATGCTAGAACCGGAAATATACTGCTTAACCAGGCAAACTCAAACAGCTCTCGATTTCCCCAAAAGTCGACTCCATACACAAGGACTGTGGCAAAAACCAAGGCTAAGCCGGTGCCGATCCATACATATTTAACTTTGCTCTTCATGTCAGGCAGCGTTAGATAAAGGTAAAGTAAGAGTGTAACAACCAACAATCCTGCTTCAAAACTACTCTTTAAGGTATAGTCCAAAATCCCTAGCAAATTTTCTCCCCCTAGCCAAAAATAATTAATGAAAAGAGCCCGGTCAAGAAACCGACCGGGCAATGCTTAATTACCACTTACGGGGCACGAAGGAGAAGTCCCAAGATACCTCGATGGGTTTAGTCCAGTATCTACCCGGAACCCCGGTTGCTTTATCGACATGAATTAAGAAATCCCGTTTTTCCGGGGACTCGATTGTATACTTTACTGTATAGTTACCTGCTCCCAACATCTTCACGTTGGCGCCATAGTGGGAGCCATCTGCAGCATTCATAGGCATAAAGCTGCCGGACTGTTCTTTACCGGTATCCTTATTTTTCAATTGATATTTTACAGTTAAGTCAGGTACGAACTCCCCAACTCCAAAGCCCAGGGAATTATTCTCCAAGGCAGAGATGTCAGCTTCCAGGTGGATATCGGATTCAGAGGGTTTAAGGCCTGCTTTTTGTACCGGTTCCATTTCCACAGGCTGGAGATATATCGGAGCTATGCTCATGCCCTCCACTTCTTGGGCATCTCCAATCGGGTATTCCCGGAAGGAAGCATCGCTTGCTTTGGCCTCCTCCTGCTTTTGGGCTGAGTCAGTTTGGGCAGTCTTCTGTTCAGCGGTGGCAGCTGGTTTATTTCCTGCTCCGCAACCTGCCAGGGTTAAAGTTCCTACAATTAGAATGGCTGCAAGGCTAAAGTGTTTATATTTTTTCATCGGTTTTTCCTCCAATTTCAATTCTAAATGATCTTCATATTCATTTGTTTATGGTCGATGATTGTTTTATCTCTTTCATTTCCTCAAATTGTAATGATATCCTTTCTCATTTCAACTAAGCCCTGCTTTTCTATTTTTGGCTTGATATGCAAATCCGGCGACAGCAATGGCCAAAAGTAGCAGTTGCGGGGCCAAGGTTTCCCAGGTGGGGTAAATCCCCAGCCAGGCTACAGTGGGAATGTTTACACTGGTGGAGCTTATTACACCGGCAGTCTGCAGTTCCCCTACTCCCTGACCAGCGAACACAAAGGCTAGGTAATAGAGCAGGAAGCTTGTCCCAAGGAAAAAGGGTTTCATGGGAAGCTTAACACTGGCGTAACGAATGATGGCAAAGATCATGCCCAAGGCCAGTATACCTACCCCAAAACCGGCTAAAACCATACTCAAGTCTGTAGTACCACTCATCATAGCTTGGTAAAACAACACGGTTTCTGCTCCCTCCCTGTATACTGCCAGGAAGGCTGCGCTCCATAGGGCAAACGTGCTGCCCTTATTCAGGGAACCCTGTACCTTGCCATTTATGTAGTTCTGCCAGCGTTGGGCTTCGGACTTACTTACCAACCAGTAGCTGACTGAAAACAGCACCACCACTGCCAGCAGCATGGTAGCTCCCTCCAACACTTCCCGGCTAGCCCCACTGATACTAAAAACCTTGGTCAGGACCCATGCGGTTAGCAAGCTTGCCACTAGCGCAGCAGCAGTACTCTGGTAAATTACCTTGACCTTTTCTTTGTATCCGGATTTAACCAGGTAGGCAATGATTGCCCCGATGACGAGGATCGCTTCAAACCCTTCCCTGACGATAATTAAGAAGGAAGCTAAAAACGCTCCGAATCCAGTGGAACTCTCGCTCAGATCACCGTCAAGGGTTTTGGCGTCAACCTGCAACCCGCTAACCAGCTGTTCAATCTGCTGCTTGATTTGGGAGGCAGGCACCCCTTTGACCATGTCCTTTTTTAGCTGTTTGAAAGCCGTCTCCACTTCCGCATTGCGCTTAGCGGAGATATTCAATCGGACTGCCTTCTCCATTTGACCACTTTCATAGGGTCCGAAGTAAGCCTCATCCACCAGGTTTTTCGCCCCAGCCATATCACCCTGCTTATAAGTGGTATAAGCATCCTGCAGATGTTTATCGATTTCCTCGACCACACCGCTAAAAGGCTGACCTGCTGCCATAGCCGCAGGCGCTAAACCCAAGATAAGTATTAAACCTAACAACACTACGGCTAACTTTTTTCTCAAATGTCAATCTCCTCCCCAAAATTTGATTTTGATATTCATTATCAATAAATGGTGAAAATGATGGGTCCTTTCGGACCCGATCTTTATGATTAATATATGATATTCATTCTCAGTTGTCAATGAACAATTTTTGGATATCAGTGCTCATTTTTTATTTTTCTCCTAACACCATTTCTAACTGGTTTAGCTGAGCCTGAATCTTTCTTTGCCGTAAATCCAGGTATACAATATAGCCAAATAATAATGTCCATATCACAGCATATCCCCAAAACAGATGATTCATTTTAGAACCTCCTTAATAGGCCTTCAGGGCCTCTCTTTTAAGATTTTGAATTTTGCGTTCCATCTGCTCGATAGTCTTGCATTGTAATAGTAGTACTAAATAAAGCAAAGTAAACGTTAATAAACACACCATTAAGGTAAAAATCATAGAGGGTGGCAGGCCAATTTTGTCGGCCTCAAAAACCACTGGATGGATGGTTCGCCACCACCGAGCCGCCATGAACACGATCGGCACGTCTACAAAGCCAATAATTCCAAAAACAGCAGCTAGCCTATAATTTTTTTCATTTCCTTTTGCCGAATTACGGATAATTAAATAAGCTAGGTAAATAAACCATAATATCAGTGTGGTAGTCAACCTAGGGTCCCATGTCCACCACGTACCCCAAGCAGCCCTTCCCCAGATCGGACCCGTAATCAACACGATTGCAGTAAAAACAACCCCTACCTGGGCTGAGCTTCCGGCAATAATATCATACACTTCTGCTTTTGTCTTCAAATACATAATGCTTGCTACAAAAACTACAAAAAACGCCAAAAAAGCTACCCATGCTGACGGAACATGAAAGTAAAATATTTTCTGGACAGGCCCCATTTGCCTCTCTACTGGGACCCATTCAAACACTAAATACAATGCAGTTAACATTGATACAAAGGTCGAACCTAAAAGGATTTTTTTCAGCAAAGGTATTAATATCATTAATCCACCTCCATAAGGTAATCAAACAGCAAGAACGGCATGATTAGAAAAACCAGATCGTAAACCAGGATTAGTTTGATCCACGGAAGATATTGATCAAGGGTTAATCCAGTAAAAACTGCCGAAGTTGCTTCTATCGCAGCCAATAATACTGGCATTAGTAACGGGAATAAGATAACGGGCAGCAACGCTTCATTTGCTCTGAGATTACTGGTTAAGGCTGCTAGAAAAGTTCCAACTAGAATAAAGCCAACCGAACCGATCAACATTATAATAATCAACATACCTAGTGATCCCTTTAGATTAAGATCATAAAAGATGAAGTACAAGGGAAAGGTTATTATCTCCACAAAGAGAAGCTGCACTAAGTTGCTTGCAGCTTTTCCGAGATATATCTGGTATGGGGCAATGGGAGTTGACAAGATGCCTATTAAACAGTCATTAAATCGTTCCTTTGCATAGGTACGGTTAAGACCCAGAATTCCGGAAAAGATAAGACTCATCCAAATAAGTCCGGGCAAAATTTCCTCGACAGTCTGTCTTGACGGTTCGAAAGCCATGCTAAATAGGACTAAAATAAGCACCGAAAAGGTAACCATGGTTACAATAGATTCCTTTGCTCGAAACTCGCTGACCAAATCCTTTTTGAAAATGGTTGTGATTAAAGCCAGCTCACTACTCATTTAACAGGCCACCTTTTCATGGTAAATTCTTTTTAGATCCTCAGATAGAAGATTCGACCTGGGAAAATCAGCAGCAATCAGCCCTTTATTGAGAATTAATATTCGATCGACATCGTTCATACCATCTTCAAAACTATGAGTGACCATGAGGATCGTTTTGTGATTGGACTTTAAGTCTCTTAAAACGCCTTGAAGTAAACTAATACCCTGCTGGTCTAATCCTGTAAAAGGCTCATCCAGCAATATTACCTCAGGACTATGAATTAACGCCCTTGCTATGGATAGTCGCTGAAGCATGCCTCGTGAAAAGGTATAGACCGGCTCATTTAAGGCTAATATGAGACCTACCTTTTTAATAACCGTAATTATTTGCTCTTCCAGATTGTCAATATCATACAAACGTCCGTAAAACTGCAGATTTTCATAGGCTGTAAGCTCTGGATATAAGAAAGAGCTGTGTGAGATAATGCCAATTTTACGTTTTAATTCACCAGGAGCATTAACTATTGATTGATCCCCAATTTTAACTTGTCCTGAATCCGGTTTGGAAATCAAGGCTAGGATTTTCAAAAGGGTCGATTTTCCTGCCCCATTCGGTCCTAAAACTGCTACGAACTCACCCCTAGGAATCCTTACAGAAATGTCCCTGAGTACATTTTTACTACCATAGGTTTTAGATATATTAATCCCTTCGATCAATGGTTCATCCCCTCTCTTCTTCCATTTTCTTAAGAAGAGCCTGGTAACTAGTTAATGTCTTAGTATATTTGTCCTGATTAATCTTCCCTTGTGAAAATTGTTCTTCAAGTTGACGCATTTTGTTTAAGATTATTTGCTTTTTGATTCCTTCATTCGCCGTATCAACGTTCGCTTCATTTTCTTTAACCTTGGGTTGGTTTTTACGGCCTCTGTATAGGAAGGTACCTGGAATAATTACGAGCATTAAGCCAATAAAAGCAACCAAGACGTGAGGATCAAGGCCCTTTAACGTGCTTTTATTCCACTTTGCCATATGGCTCGGCGTATGAAACACTACTTTATCCTGGTATCCTGAGCTAAGAGTGGGGGTTGCCTGAACCCCCAAAGCAGGAAAAAGGGAGAAAACTGTAAGACCACCTAAAACCAGAAGCCTTTTAACCCAATTCATCGGCATCTGATCCCTTTAGACTTTTTAAGTCAGCTTCGATTTCTTCTTCTAATTTTCTAACCAGATCCTTTTCGTTGACCCCAGAAACTTTGTCCTTATCTTTGAGAAGCCGTACAGCTTTTTCTTTATATAAAGCTTTCAACTCCTGATAATCATCGACAGTTAGCTTATTCATATTAAAGTCAAATTCGATTTCCCCTATGGATGACATGACTATTTCTTTTTGTTGTTCATAGCCAAGGGGTTTATTTTTTGCCGGCTTAACCTTCAAGTTATGAATATCCTTCTGTATTAAAGGGTATCCGATAATTACTAAAGCGCCTGCAATCATTACTAACCCTATAACAACTTCCAATCCAACCCCTCCTATAAATACTTTTTAAACTCCTCTTCTACTCTAGCATCATAATATTCATCCAGTACCCCTGGTTTAATTTTTGCATGACCTTTTTTTACGCTTGGAACTTTGACCCATCTACTTAGAGCTAGGTATATTAAGGATCCCCCCATCACAATCCCCAGGAAAGGGATAACCCAAGCCATTAGATTAAAGCCTTTTTTGGGAGGGCTTGTTAAAATTTTATCTCCATACTGATCCACATACGTTTTAATAATTTGTTCCTTGGTTTGCCCTGAGGCCAGTTTTTGACGAATATCTTCTTTTATTTGCTGTGCAGTAGAATCTTGACAAGCTGCTACTGACATAGCTTCGGCAAAACAGGCTGGGCAGATTAAAGCGTTTTCAATATCACTTTGAGCACTTGCCAAAGCAGGAGAAATGTTAAGAAGCAGAAAGCTAACAAGGACTAAACAGGTCAAACTTATCCTTCTAACTAACCCTCTTGCCATAGGACACCTCTCCTCTCCCTATATATCGACTTCCAACTCCACTACCCTTTCCGGGCCATAGGGCAAATATAACTCCTATGGCAATAACCCATCCCCCAGTCCACAACCATTTTATCTGAGGGTTAATATGGATTTTAAAAATTGCTGATCCATCCTCCTCCCATCCTGTTAAGAGAACGTACAAGTCTTCCTTGAACGTTGAGATGATCGCTGGTTCCGTCATGGGTTGTTCTGATTTTGAGTAAAAAACCTTTTCCACTTGTAAATTCCCCATATATTTATTATTGTGGATCACGTTCAAGTCTGCGTAAACAACCTCCATATTATCCCTGGTAGTTTGCTGGAGTCCCTTAAAAGAGATAGTATAGCCTTCAACTACAGCAGTTTCTCCTGGCTTAAACGTTTTAATAGCTTCGGTGTTAAATACATTTGAGCCAGTGATTCCAATTATCATCATTACAATTCCCATATGAATCATATAACCACCATAGCGCCGTCTGTTTTTGGTTAAAAGCTTAATTAAAGATACTATGAGATTTTCTCCAGTCAATTTTTTTCTTACCCGAACACCTTTGAGAATATCCTGGAGAGTAGAAAAAATTACAAAAATGCAGATGGTATAGGCAATTAAAGCATAAGGCTTGCTAATTCCTCCAATAAAAACGATCATTAACAGGCCTATTATCGCAATGATCCATGGCCACATGAAATTTTTAGCTATATTTTCAAAGGTGGCCTTCCGCCAAGCAATCAAAGGGCATATTCCCATGAGCAAGGTAAATGCTAAACCAATGGGAGCATTAACCTGATTAAAGAAGGGGATTCCCACAGCAATTTTTTCACCGACAACAGCTTCTGAAACGATAGGGAAAACGGTTCCCCAAAAAATACTAAAAGCTGAGCCCACTAGGAGTAAATTATTTAATAAGAAGCTGCTTTCCTTCGAGATATAAGATTCAAACTGATTTCCTTGGCGAAGCAGGTTGATTCTGTCAGCTACCAGATATAAGGCCGCTAAAATTATCAAAGAAGTGAATATCAGGAAGTAAGCTCCCAAGCTGGAATTACCAAAGGCATGAACTGAAGCGACAACTCCACTTCGTACTAAGAACGTCCCAAAGAGTGTTAAGCCGAAGGTAATAATAATTAGGACCATGTTCCATATCTTGAGCATATTTTTACGTTCCTGGACTATAACCGAATGAAGAAAAGCCGAACCGGTTAGCCAAGGCATTAACGACGCATTTTCTACGGGATCCCAGGCCCAATACCCACCCCAGCCTAATTCTACATAAGCCCATTGGGCTCCAAATAAATTACCCAGTGTTAAAAACAACCATGAAATAAGGGTCCATTTTCTAGTCAATTTAATCCACTGGTCACCGGGATTTTTCATAATGAGGGCGGCCATTGCGAAAGCAAACGGGACTGTGAAACCGACATATCCTAGATATAGCGTAACCGGATGAATCACCATACCCGGATTCTGAAGCATGGGGTTCATACCCATCCCATCTAGTGGTGGGTTTAGTACCTGTACAAAAGGCTGGGAAACAAAATTTATCATAAACAGAAAGAATACACTGACCACCATCATAATAGGGCTGGCGTAGGGTATAAACTCTTTATTTTCTTTCGATGCTGTAACAATGGCTGCTAATAAAACGAGTATCCATGCCCAGAATAAAAGCGAACCGGAATTACCCGCCCACAGGGCCGATAATTTATAGATAGCAGGCAGATCCTGACTTGTATATTGGGTTACATATTCAATGGAAAAATCGCCGGCTATCAAAGCATAGATCATAGCAACTACACTAATCGTCGTGAAAAGTGCCGTTCCATATACTGCATTTTTAGCGCTGAGGAGATATTTCAGTCCTTTATTACTGTTAAACAAAAAGAAAGCAACTAGGGAATATAGACTTAACCCTAAGGCGATCAACAACCCGATAGTACCTATATTGGCCACAATTTTGTCCTCCCGATTTTTTAATTACTGTTGTTCTTCATATTTTGAGGGACATTTGGTCATAACTTTATCTGCCAAAAAAACTTGTTCGACGGTGTATTTCCCGTCCACTATGACATCAATCCCATCATTAAAATTATCAGGCTTAACTCCTTTATATAAAACTGGCATAGTTTCTTTTTGATCTTCTGAGATAATTTCAAACTTCAGTTCTGCCTTTGAGGGGTCCCATTTTACACTTTGACCGACTAATTTACCACTTACTTTAAGATTTTGTTCCCCTAATTTTCCTTTATCTGCGCTAGCCGTCACTTCATTAATGGTCATATAATACGTTTTGGCATTGTTAAAACTACTGATCATTAGATAGCCAAAAGCACCTAGAAGAACCGAAAGGGCTAGTATAAGCTTTAACTTCTTGTGCATTATTACCCCTCCCCCTAAGAATCTTCCTCGCCCTTAAGTTCAGCTAATAATTGGTGATAGGTTCCCTCGCTAATCCTTCCACTTAATAAGGCATCTCTTAATTTCTTTTTTTCAGCCTTAAGTTTGCTATGGCTTGGTTGTTTTTTGTTCGAATTTTGCATTTTCCTAATTTCCTTATCTATTATAAACTCTTCATCTTCATAATCTTCTTCACTGTTTCGGTTTATAGGAATATGCTTACTATTCATAGCTTTATAGATGATTAGCCCTAGGACTCCGACAAAAGCCGCTATGAAAAACAATACTATAGCAGCGCTAGTTCTTTTACTCTGTGTTGATTGGGTCGGCTGACCACTTTGACCTTGCTGCTCGCTAAGGGGAGCAACTGAGGGGTTGGGATCAGATTTAGTGTAACTGGCCTTGATTTGTACATTATCTCCCGGTTTTAGCGTCTTAAATTCTTTCTTGTAAATGCTGAAGCCATCGTAACCAGGCTGTGCTTGTCCAAAATCAGGGGTAACAACCATGTTCGAGGCTTTTTTGGGCTGGAATACGGTTACTTCGGCTTGCACGACAGGATATTCAGGAATATATTCGTAAACGAACGTTTTATCAGGGTTACCCTGCAAATTGTTGTAATAATACTCTATTTGAACAGCTTTTGTTTCACCAGGTTGTAATGGTGTAGGAAACTTCCAGACAATTTGGTCATTTTTTTCGCTGTGTTTTACAGTTGGTTCGACATGATTATCTCCCTTACTCTTATCTGCTACAGTATATTTTTTGGAATCCTTAGGAAGATTCCAGACAAATTCTCCTGAGTAGGGCTGGTCTGACGTATTTTTAAAGTCAACGGAATAAATTACTAAGATATCCGGTGTATCGTACTCTGGCATCACATTAATATCCATGTTAATAATTTCAAGTTTAGCCGTTTCAGCATAGGCGGTTTTTGTACCAATAACTAAGCCAAGAAGAATCATAAAAGTAAAAAACCATTTTTTTGCTTTGAATTGTCGCATATTCATACCTCCAAGATTTAAACTACCTCACTAAATTTACCTTAGTCATGTGTCAGAAGTATGTCAGACGTCTGTCAGAAATGTAACATTTAAAAAGAAGGCTATGCTTTAAGTCAATGTTGAAAATTGATTGATATATTTTTATAGATATTTAATTTAGTACACACTTGTATTTTAAGGCGAAATATGGATTATTTATATTAGGCTTATAGACAAAGGAGTTGATGACGATGTATGTTTATGCTGGCAATGATCATATTGCTGCAGTTACGGATAAAATTGATGCAGATATTCATAACCATCTAATGCTTCAAATATCTATTTCCTTTCACAATGAGTTTAATATATCAGTTGCTGAAAAACAGTTTGCTTGCAAGGGCATCATTATAAGTTCAAATACAAATCACACCTTTTATAGTAATCAAGATGCACAATTTTTCTTATTAATTAATAACACCTCTGTCATAGAGAAACAATTGAACCAGAAGTATTTAAGGGGTCAGTTGTACTATGTTATTGATGATGAGTCAATAAACTTAATCCGGTGCTTACTGCGGCGGTATTATCCTATTCTGGATAAAGAGAATTACCTTAAGTTTTATACACAACTGCTCCAAGTATTGCTGATAAGCTCAGACGTCAACATCGCTATGGACGAGAGAATTACAAGCCTGCTTTCTCAAATTACAACCTGTACCAATCCGGAGCACAATCTTGAAGTAATGGCAAAAAGCGTGTTTTTATCGCAAAGCCGATTATCCCATTTATTTAGAAAGGAAACAGGTATGCGCTTAAGTTCGTACATAGTGTTACATAAATTACAAAAAGCGATGTTCTACATATTTTCTGGCAAAAGCATAACCGTGGCCGCAAACATGGCAGGCTTTGACAGTTCATCACACTTTGCGGCGGTATGTAAAAAGACCTTGGGGATGTCTGCCAGAGAATTGAGCGAAGATAGCGTTTTTTTGAAAGTAACCACATACTAAAAGACTTATAATCTAATAAAAGGAGGCGTTAGCGTGAAAAACTATTTAAAGGAAACGCATTTATTAGATTATAATCATCCAAAGATACAACAGCTTATTGCCGAGAGAAAATGGGCTGAAAAAGACGAGTTTGAAATAATTAAACAAATTTATAACTATGTGAAGAACGAAATTGTTTTTGGCTACAATTCAAAGGACGAATTTAATGCATCTGAAATTTTAGAGCAGGGCTATGGTCAATGCAACACCAAGTCTACCTTACTTATGGCCTTACTTAGGGGCGTTGGCATACCAACAAGGATACATGGTTTTTTGATTGATAAAACCATGCAAAAGGGTGCACTGGTGGGCTTAACCTACCTGATAGCCCCTGCAAAAGTAAGCCACACATGGGTAGAGGTATACTATAACAGCAACTGGATAGCACTTGAGGGTGTTATTCCTGATGAGAGCTATTACAATGCGGTTAAAGATAAACTGCAAAAGCGTGATGGCGGCTACTACGGTTACGCTATTGCTGTAAAAGACATCCGTGCGGATAACTTTTGCTTTGTAGGTAAAGATACCTACAGCCAAAGCCTTGCAATTACCGACGACGTTGGCATTTTTGATTCGCCAGAGCTTTTTTTCGAAAAATACAACAATACTCCCTCACCTTTAAAAAAATTTTTGTTTGGGAAAATATTATCCAAAAGGCTGAACAAACGGTTGCAGAAAATCCGAAATAGAGAATGAACTATAATTACACCATTTTGCAAATGAAACAGTAGTCCCAACACACCAATTCTCAGGATTTTAGCAGAAAACCAGACGGTTTCTAACATACCTATGTTAAAAACCGTCTGGTTTACAATGCGCTTTTGTTCAGTTCAGTAAAAAATCAAGTGCGTTGATTTGACGAATCCCGTTATGGGAAGTGGGACTAAGCATATTAGGAATAATTGACGCCGCGCACCTTTAATTTTTGATTCTTTAAAAGCAAAAATAGATACCATTGCCAGTACGATGGTATCTAGCAAATTTATTATCAGTCTCAAAATTACTCCTCCTTTTGAAAATTTATGACCTAGCAGTTTCGTATAATTGCTATCGGCATGGATGCCATGAAAAAGGGCCATAGGCTTTGCTAATCACAGGGGTGGTTGAAGTATATAAAATCTACTCCACCCTGTTCCCTCGGTATTTTCTCACTACTCCCATCGACACTAATGAAGTTTTCCTTTCCCTGGAGCTTTAGTATGAACTTTTGCAGTACCTCCCTGTTCTTGAACTCTTTCTCCTTGCCCACCAATTGACCTTTTCTATTAACCTCAGTCCATTTTAAAACTATCATCTTTCATTCTCACCCTTCATTTTTTCTTTAGGTTTCTGTCAAGGTGATCTAATGTGTTCTGCTTTTCTAAGGTGATCAGAGTTATCTAATCTTTCGGTTTTTTAATATCTTATTAAGGAAAAGGCCTTCGGGGAAGCATAGACAGGCCTGCTCTGCTTTCTAGAATACATTTAAATCCACTTCCTTTTAGGCCCAACCTTTACTGATCAATTCCCCAGTTAACACCGTAAATCAATTTCATCAGGCTTAGGAAGATCAATAACAGACCAAATAATAACATTCCTAAAACCGAAGAATCAAATGCTCCTATGATAAGTGAAAGGATCGAATCCCAGATATTTTCGCGAACAGAGTTCGTTCTCCATATTTTTGCTCCCCAAATAACGAACCCTATTCCAACAATTAGCATAAAAACGTAGAGAAGTATCATAGCTAATTCCTCTCGTAATTTTATTGATTATTACTTGAACCACTTATCTTCGAGTTTGCGGATAAAGACTATTGCGATGAATAAAGCAAGATAGCCTAGCCAGTTATTCAATCGTTCCAAAGTGCTTACAGCTACAACGAGAATAATCACAATTAGAATTAACTTGATATGTCTCAACTGCTTCACCTATTTCATTGCATAATCTACTTAAAGTATATTATGTCTCTCAGTGTAAAAACTTTATTGATAATCCCAAGACGCTGAGCTGGCGTTTCAACTGCACCATTCTTAGTCTTTACCGTCAGACAGAAATTATAAAAGGTCCTTAGAATTGTCAGTGCATACTGAGCATACTTAGGATTACAGTTGGCGTAAATATAGCTTTTGCCTTCTCCACGAGCAGTCATAAGAGGTCTTTCCAAGACGGAAAAAACCCGCTGGTCAAAATTACTTCATGGAGAAGAGGGCGAAAAAAAGGCAGCACGGTGGTGCGAAAGGTGTGGGTACCAGCGGCGGTATCGTAACTGCTCCGGCTTACGTTATATTTGGTTCAGGAGATTTTAGCAAGCTCAAACCTGGCGATGTATTGGTAGCCGTAACGACCACCTCGGCCTGGACTCCATTGTTTGCATCGGCTTCCGCAGTCGTCACCGATATCGGAGGGCCGCTCAGCCACAGCAGTATTGTAGCTCGCGAGTATGGCATCCCGGCGGTCATGGCCACTCGCTAAGCCACCCGTTCCATCAAAACCGGACAGATGGTTACTGTAGATGGGACCAAAGGAACGGTGACATTGGATGAAAACTCGTAACCCTACGGATTTTAAGTTTTAATCTTCTGGTATTTTCCTCAGCTATGGATTGGTATTGCCGGTTATGCTGTTTGTTTCCCGTAAAATAAACATATCGTTCATTACGATTATCGGAATTTAGTGTTGCATAAACGTCAGATTATGTCTTGTTAATTCGTCTTAAATAACTAGAAGGAGTGTGTTATGAAGAAACTTAGAATCGTTTTAGTGATGCTTATACTTGCATTGATTGTGTCAGGTTGCTCTAATTCTGGGGTTAGTCCACAAATTGAATCAAAGGGAAATACGGTTACAGCTCAGTACGCTATCGATTATGATACTTTTACCACTGCCATGAGAGCAAAAGGTTACTCACTTGAGGAACTACAACCCTCTCAGAATGAGATTAAGTTCTTCAGTGTGACTGCAAAATCTATCAAGGTTAATGGCGACCTTATTTTTATCTACGAGTTTACAGATAACGCCATTGCAAAATCCGAATCACAAAGAATTACTAGCGATGGACAAATTGGCAACAGTATGATTGATTGGATTGATAAGCCTCACTTTTATCTACAAGGCAGAATAATTGTAGGTTATATCGGAAGCAATAAAACAATATTGGATGATTTGGCAAAGATTATCGGGGACCCGATTACTGCTACCTAATTTGACAATAGCAGAATGTTGAAAAGTGTACTAATAGGGGGTAAACCCTATTAGTCATGGAGAAAATAAACAGTAAAATATAACTGAGCCAAAAAGAAAAAACCAGATAACTGCTGCCTGGTTTGATTTTATTATGAGCTAATTAGCTTTTCAGTTTACATCAATTTTTTAGAATCTTACGCTAAAAGTAGAACCTTTGCCTAGGACGCTTTCTACCTCTACTTGGCCGCCATTTTTTTCAGTTAACTGTTTAACAATGGCTAATCCTAGACCTGTACCACCCGTTTCACGGCTTCGATCCTTATCTACTCGGTAAAACCTGTCCCAAATATGGGGCAGATCTCTTTCAGGAATTCCGAGCCCAGAGTCACTTATTGATATGCTAATCATTTCCGCACACTCTTTTAACAATATCGATACATTTCCGCCTTGTGGTGAATACTTAATAGCATTATCCACTAAGTTTACTATGATTTGCTTGAAGGAATTTCTATCGATTTTTAAGAAAATAGATTTTTCTTCAGATATGACTTCAATACTGATAGAATTTTCTCCAACCCTCGCATTGAAGCTTGTTAACACATTTTCAATAAACTCTTTTAGCTCGATATTCTCAGGGTACAGAGGAATCTCCTCTTCTGATCTGGACAAAATTAGAAGGTTATTAACCAACTGAGCTAACCGATCGGTTTCATCATTAATAATCGTTAGAAATCTTTGCTGGGCCTCGGGGGTTTTGCCCTTGTTATCAATTAATGCTTCAACAAATCCTTTGATCGAGGTTAAGGGGCTTCTTAATTCGTGAGATACATTGGCAACAAATTCTTTCATTCTTTCCTCATTGGCTTCAACCTTACTCGACATATCGTTAAAAGTTTTTCCTAGCTGGTTTATTTCTTCAATTCTCGTATCCGTCGGAACAGTGACCTGCTTTTGACCTTTTGCTATTGATTTTGAAGCTTCGGTAATGGTCAATATAGGCCTAGAAAGACGCCTCGATAGTATTACCCCTATTAGAAAAGCAATGGCTAACGAAATAATCCCCGCTGTCAAGACCATTTGAGAAAGGCTGGCTAAAGCTTTATTAATTCCTTGAATTGGAGAGTAAAGAATTATGGCCCCGATTACCCTTTCCTCTTGTAAAATAGGGATTATTACCCGAATAACTGGTTCCTGAAAATATTGAGATTGCCCTTTACGTACAGATATACTGCCTGATTGCAGGTTGCTAAGTTCTGAAGCCTCTAAATAATTCCCTTCGCAGTAGTCATGATTTGCGGCGGCAGCTATAACCGCTCCTTTTTTATCGACTACCCAGACCTCAGTCCCCAAGTTCAAGTCCAAACGGTTAACCAGATTGACAAAATCATGGGGGTCCACTTTTTCAACGAGAAAGGGCTTAACCACCTGGGCAATATCCTGCCCTTTAATAGTTAGCTCCCTTTCTTTCTGCTCAAAAAGGTAGTTATTAAACATAAACGATAAGCTTACCCCTATGACAACCAAACTTATTACGACGATAAGGATATAGGAGCCAATCAGCCTCGTAAAAATGGTTTTCATTGATTTGGCACCTCAAAGCTATACCCAATTCCCCTCACTGTATGAATGAAAATGTGGTTTTTTTCTTCATTATTGATTTTTTTCCTCAGCCGTTTTACGGCTGAATCTACTGCCCTAGTATCGCCTACATAGTCAAAACCCCATACTTTATTCACTAATTGTTCCCTAGTAAAGACTTGCCCCCTATTTCGGGTTAAAAAAGCCAATAAATCAAATTCTTTAGCGGTTAAGTCAACCTCCAGCCCGTTTAAGAGAACCTGATACTTTTTAAAATTAATTTGAAGCCCTGGTAAGTTAAGAAAATCATCGGAAATACTATTCCCTGTATCGGTGGACTCCGCAAATCCTTTTTTTGCTTCCTTACCTATTAAGCTTCTTCTAATTTGCGCTTTAACCCTAGCCAAGAGTTCTCTGGGACTAAAGGGCTTCGTTATATAATCTTCCGCTCCTAATTCAAGGCCAAGAATTTTATCAATTTCTTCCCCTTTTGCAGAAACCATGATAATAGGCACTTGACAGAAGGTTCTTATCTGCTTGCAAACTTCCCAACCATTTAGTACTGGCAGCATTATATCTAACAACACTAAAGAGGGTTTATCCGTTTGGACTTTCTCTATTACCTGAAGACCATTTTCAGCATGAATAACGATGAATTCTTCTTCCAAATAAACCTGTATTAATTCCCTAATTAAAGGGTCATCATCCACTACGAGGATCTTTAACCTGTCTTCCACATTAAAACCCCCTTCCAATAATACTACTCAAGGTGGACTCGACGGCCAATTGCTTGTAAGTGACCATAAAGTTATTTCTTTCTTCACTGATACGATTCAGACCATATCCTCTTGCATATTTTCGTTACTATTGCCTTGGTGCCCAGAGCATTACAGAGACACCAATCATACAGATTAAAGCTCCAATCCAATCGTAAACATCAGGTGTTTTATGATCTATTCCCCAACCCCAAAGCACTGAAAGAATAACAAATACACCACCGTAGGCAGCATACACTCTTCCAAAACTAGGAAACGTTTGAAAGGTAGGAATTATCCCGTATAGCATAAGAATAAGTCCACCGATAATTCCGTACCATACTGGCTTGGCCTCACGTAACCAAAGCCAAACTAAATATCCCCCACCGATTTCTGCTAACCCAGCTAGAAGAAAAAGAATTATTGTACTAAACATAAATTCAACCCTTTGTAATAGCATATTTTATGTATTTCTATTATAAGTTATCAGCTCAACTATTACCAAAACAATTACTCTCGCTTATTTTTTACTCCACCCGTAAATTCAGCTTGCGATCGGCCCAATTTAATAACAAACACTTGCCTAAAGAGTTTGTTAACCCTACTAATACGTAAGAAATCAGAAAAATAATCTTTAAACACATAACATAAAACACGGAAAACCCTAAATGGGTTCTCCGTGTTCGCTCTCTATATGGATCTTTCTAAAGCGAAGTTCTTACCACATTCCTCCATAGTAACTAGCTCCGCCCCAACCACATCCATAACCGTAACCGTTGCCATAACCTGGAGCATACCCTGGATTTGGCGCAATCTGACCCTGTTGTTGGCTAAACTGTTGACGATATTGGGCAGTAGCGTCGATGTTGGCTTTTGTGGCATCTGCCTGAGCCTTTGAGATCTCTCCTGCTTCTGCATATTTATCCACGATCTGCTTCTGAGTCTCTGTTATTTGTTTGTTGAGTGCATCGATTTCCGCTTTTTGTTGATCCGAAATAGCTGCGTATGTAGGAACAGCAACCAAAGCGAGAATAAATACCGAAGCAAAAATAATTGATAACCTTCTTTTCATTTCATTGCACCTCCTTTCCATTGTCTTTACTAGTATAAACAAGTTTCTTTACAGGAAAATCACGGTAGATTAACATTTTTGTAACATTATAAGTTCATAAAACAAATTCAAATATAAGGTAAAAAAACTGGGCATTGCGCCCAGTTTAACTTATCAGCAAGTTTTATCATTCATGACCAGATTGGCTACCTGACATATGATTCTCAGACATATTAGTATTATGGTTCTCGTTGTGATTAGTGTTATAACCATTTCCGTTCATACTATTATGCAATTGTTGGTGTTGTTGGGGATTCATATTAGAATGTCCATCATTGTAATAATATTGATTGGGTTGCCCTGTGGTGACGGGTGCAGAGGTAACGGTTTTTGCAGGAACGGTTACAGGGGTACTTGCTGGGGTAGCAACCGGAGCAGCAACTGGAGTAACAGCCGGAGCAGCGGCCGGAGCAACAGCTGGAGTAGCAGCCGGAGCAACAGTCGGTGCAACAGCCGGTGCAACACCGGAATTCGTGTTCATGACCATTGGATTAGGATCGTTTTTAATCCATTCGGCTATCTTTTGCTGATAATCCGTGGAGGTGGCAGCACCGGCTACACCGACTGCTCCAACTATTAAACCAAGTGATAAGGCACTTACCATGAATGTGTTTTTAATGCTTCTCATGAAAATCATCCTTCCATTATAAATCTTTGATTACAACAATGTGTTGTTCATCCAGTTATTCGTTAAGGCAGACTATTTTTTGAGGGTAGGTTAAAAAACTTTTTAAATTTTAGATATAGTATAGAGTTGTTATTTTACGCCCACGTCACAGATTCTTAACATTTTTGTTAAATAGTCACCTTTTTTATACATAGAAACCAAAAAAACTTGACAATCATATTATTAACGACTAATATAACGATATAAATATTAGCGCCCACTAATATATCAGGAGGGGGTAATGGATATGGATTATATGGATATCAAGGTTAAATTTGTTAAAGGATTTGCAGATCGAACACGTCTTCAAATATTGGAGTCAATAAAACACCAAGAAAAAACGGTATTGCAAATTGTCGATGAAATTAACGGAAACCAATCGAATGTTTCACAACATTTAGCCTGTTTAAAAGGGTGCGGCATCGTGACATCACGTCAAGAGGGTAAATTCATTTACTATTCGCTGCGTGATGAACAGGTCAGAAGCCTGCTTAATATGTTCGATGCTGTCTTAGGCGATGTGGAACAGCAAGTCGCCGCCTGTGACAAAAATGAAAAATGTCTTTGTGGAAAGGGTGAAATTAAATGTTTAACCAACCGAAAAAAGATATCTCTTTAGAAGCTAATAACTGTTCTTGTTGCGAACAAGATACTAAGAATATGTTTCCGATACTATTGGAAACGACTGCCCCTAAGACTTCAAACTGCAGTTGCTGCGAACCAATTGAAGAATCTGACAGCCACGATAAAAAGGCTGAACTTATACAATTTCCAGTCTCCACTGTGAAGAAACAAGCAAGTACTCCACTTACCATGATTGAATCGCCTAACAGCGGTTGTTGTAGTGATGATTCATGCGGTGTCGAGGACAGAGAACTTGATAACAATGAGGTGCTTTCTGGGCACATTTTAGAGTTTCAAGCTGAAGGTATGGACTGTCCGGTCTGTGCCCAGACTATTGAGAAAAGTTTAATTAAGATTTCTGGTGTAAATCATGCTAAGGTCAACTATAGTACTTCAAAAATGCAAGTTGCGGTGGATAATGGGGCACTCCTGGAAAGTATCCAAAAACACGTTCAGAAACTCGGATTCAAGGTCACACCGATTACACAAACTAAGAAAAAGGGTCAAACATTCAATATCGAAGGAATGGATTGCGGAGTTTGTGCCAAAACCCTGGAAAAACATCTCAGAACCTTACCGTCGGTAAGAGAAGTAAGTGTTAATTTTTCAACTGGTAAGATGCACATTGTCCATGATATGACTATAGAAGAAGTCATTAAAGCAGTGTCTAAATCAGGATATAAGGCTAGCCTGGTATCGAGAAGTAAAGAAAAAACGATTATTCCGGTTCCAGCTACAAAGAAATTCAGCTTATCTTCAAACGCAATTTCAGGTATTCTCTTAGTTTTGGGATATCTTGGTGCCTTAACCCACGTTCCACAGTTAATTTCTATACTGCTCTATGCAGCATCGATAGTAATAGGCGGCTATAAACCTGCCAGAAGTGCCTATTACGCTGTTAAAAGTAAATCATTAGACATGAACGTACTCATGACAACCGCTGCTTTTGGTGCGGCAATTATTGGGCAATGGTTGGAGGCGGCAACGGTAGTTTGGCTCTTTTCGCTGGGCACTACCCTGCAAACAAAAACGCTTGCTAAAACAAGAGACTCGATTCGTAATTTAATGAGCTTAACGCCACCTGAAGCCTGGTTAAAAATAGACCAAGATTTAGTCCGTACTTCAGTTGACGATATCTCTATAGGCGATACGATAGTTATTAAGCCTGGTGAAAAAATCCCCCTAGATGGGGAAATTGTCTCTGGAACCTCAAGTATTAATCAGGCTACGATTACTGGTGAGTCCGTTCCTGTAGATAAAAGTGAAGGTGACACAGTGTATGCCGGAACAATCAACGAGAACGGTTCTCTTGAAGTAAAGGTTACTAAATTGATTGAAGATACGACAATCGCCAAAATCATTCACTTGGTTGAAGAGGCACAAGGGAAAAAGGCTGAAACACAAGCCATAGTTGACCGTTTTGCCAAGATTTACACGCCTATTGTATTTGTTTTGGCAATGCTGACAATTGTCGTTCCACCTTTGTTAGGATTAGGGACATGGAGTGATTGGTTTTATAGAGGCTTAGAGTTACTTGTTATCGCTTGCCCTTGTGCCTTGGTTATTTCTACTCCTGTGGCAATTGTATCGGCAATCGGCAATGCAGCAAAAAATGGAGTCTTGATTAAAGGGGGAACTTTCTTAGAGGTTGCCGGCACTATCAAGGCGATTGCTTTTGACAAAACAGGGACTCTCACCGCCGGCAAACCAAAAGTCTCCAAAATCATTACGTTTAAAGGTTCTGAGCAAGAGATTATAAGTGTTGCCAGAACCATTGAGGAACACTCTCAACACCCGATTGCGTTAGCTATTATGGACTATGCCAAAGCTAATAACATTTCTAGCCAAAAGGCAGACTCCTTCAAGGCAATCGTAGGTAAAGGAGCACAAGCTTCCATAGAGGGAACAGAATATTTTGTGGGTAAACCGCGTTTATTCCGCGAACTGGGACTATCCATTGAGCGTGAAGTACAAGACTGTATTGAGACTTCCCAAAATGAAGGAAATACCATCGTCATGGTCGGAACTAAAACTAAACTTTTAGGGATAATTCTAGTAGCAGATTATGTTCGCGAAGTAACAGTTACAGCTCTGAAAAAACTTAAAGACGTTGGCATTGAGCAGATTGTTATGCTAACCGGAGATAATGAAGGAACCGCACGAAAAGTGGCCTCAGAAACAGGTATTGATAGATATTTCTCCGAATTGCTGCCTGAAGATAAGTTAAATACTGTTAAAAAGCTACAGCAAGAATATAATGTCGTGGCAATGGTTGGCGATGGCATCAACGATGCCCCTGCCTTGGCTACCGCTAATTTAGGAATTGCCATGGGAGGAGCAGGAACGGACACAGCCATGGAAACTGCAGATATTGTTCTCATGGCAGATAATTTGGAAAAGCTTCCTCACACCATCAAGCTAAGTCGACAGGCTCTAAGAATTATTAAACAAAATATTTGGTTCTCCATTATTGTAAAGGCTGTCGCTTTAATGCTCATCTTCCCAGGCTGGCTTAGTTTATGGATGGCTGTATTGAGCGATACTGGAGCAGCTTTGATTGTTATATTTAATAGTATGCGACTGATGCGTATGAAAGAGTAGACTTATTCAACATTCGCCGGTACCTCTTTATCGATAACCTTTTTGGGGATCATAACCGGCGAGTAACTCGACCATTCTGTAACGACGTAGTAATACTCAAGTCTGCAGGCGTCTCGATCAGACGTGTTGCTTACCAATTTACCAACACCACCAATCCCTATATGCATTATTCCAGCCATCGTTATGAGGACGATTATACCAATAGTATTTAGGCTGATAGTTTGGATTCATCGGACTGTACCACAATCCACTCGCATCAATGTTAGTCCTAGTGGAAAATATCTTATGAATGAATTATTAGATACTAAAGCTACAGTCCAATTGGCCGCAAAGTTCGGATGAGCACACAGAGAGGGATTGGTAGGGATTCGTGATAAAAAACCAAACGAGAAGACGGGCGAAATGCATAGTCTTCTCGTTTGGTTTATGCGTTTTGAGATTAATCAGTAGATTTTATCATTCATGACCAGATTGGCTACCAGACCTATGATTCTCAGACATATTAGTATTATGGGTCTCGTTTTGATTGTTATGCGTTTGTTGGTGTTGTCTTGTTGTGACAGGTGCAGGCGTGACAGTTGCTGCCGGGGCGGTTGCTGGGGTGACAGCTGCTGGGGTTGTTGCTGGGGTGACAGCTGCTGCTGGGTGATTTGTGTTATGCGTTTGTTGGTGTTGTCCTGTTGTGACAGGTGCTGGGGTGACAGTTGCTGCCGGGTCAGTTGCTGGCGTGACAGTTGTTGCCGGGTCAGTTGCTGGCGTGACAGCTGCTGGGTCGGTTGCTGGCGTGACAGTTGTTGTTGGGGTTGTTGCTGCTGGGTCGGTTACTGGGGTACTTGTTGTTACAGTTGCAGTAGTGCTAGGGTCCACAGACGTTGCTGATGTAGCAGCACTAACTGCTGCAACCGCTCCGATTACCAGGCTAAGAGACAATGTACTTACCATTAGGGTATTTTTTATGTTTTTCATCAAAATCATCCTTCCTCAATCTAATTACAATAATCCATAAATCAACTACAATGGCACTTGTTTTTTTAACCTAGCTTTAATTTTTTCCTAATGACCACCCCTCTGTCTTCAGCAAGTTATTCGTAACTATTTGTTCATTTTCAGGGGTAGTTTAAAAATATTTAAAGAGCAAGTTTCACTCTGTTTTTTTATTCATGACCAGATTTGTTAAAGTGTCCGTTGATCTGGAATTATTAGTTATTTATGCAACAAAAATGAGACATTAATGTGACAATCCTGTAACATTCTATCCCCATAATGGGAATAGAATGTTTTTTTCTACCCCCAAAAACTGCTTCAGATTTACGAAAAACTATTAAGTGGAGGGATTAAGGTGCAAGAACAGGTTTTGAGAGATACCTTAATATCAGCCAAGAGCGGTGATCCTCTCTTACGAGAGGAACTTATACGATCTCATAAAGCATTTATAGCCAAGGTAAGTTCCAAAGTCTGCGGCAGGTATTTAACCTGGGATAATGACGATGAGCTCAGCATTGCTCTTTTAGCTTTTAATGAAGCGATTGACAACTTCGATCCTCAAGGAGGTGCTTCTTTTCACAGTTTTGTTCAAATGGTGATCCGCCGAAGATTAGTGGACTATTTTCGCAAAGAAGGCAAACATCAACATCTTTCCCTCTCACCCATGAACCTAGAGGATGAAGACCTGAGCCGCTACGATCTTGATACATCCCAAGAGCAATATCAAGAAAACGAGAACCAAGAGGTCTTTGCGGAAGTTGTTGAAAGCTACGTCCGCGTGCTATGTGACTATAAAGTGACGTTAGATGATTTGGTAAAAGTCTCCCCGAAACATAGTGACAGTAAGCAAACTCTCACAAGGGCGGCCTTAGTTTTAAGCCATAAC
>LADV01000157.1 GCA_000961805.1 Peptococcaceae bacterium BRH_c23
CAGCTACTCCGGACTTCGGATCAGGAAACAAATGATCGATCGACAATCTCAGAGGACTACCTATTTAATATAGTTTGTTCCGAATCACTGTAAAAATTATAGGGAGGGTTTCGTCAGATACCCTCCCTATGAGATAATATTCTATTCGGCGGAACTCGTTGGGGCGCGAAGGTCCCTTCGCGCCCCAAAAAGGATATGAGGAAATTTCTGGCCTGTCCCCAAAAGCCACTTTCGAGTCGCAAAGAGGATAAGGGAATATTTCAGGCCTGACCCCAAAAATGGCAAATGATGAGTAAGAGGAAGGATAGTTCCTCTTACTCATCATTTGTCTAACCATTTATACTTTACCTCCCATACCTTCCATATCGTCCATTATCTTAACAATCGAATATAATGCATTAAATTTGATATGATCTTCTTTAGTCGATCCATTAACCCCATTTACCTTTTCACACTCAAACTTTATTTTTTTTAGTAGCTCATTCCACATTTTTTCATAATTCATGGTAATTCACTCCCTTCTATCCTCTTACAGCAACTAGGTCAAGTTATGAAAGAATTAAGAACATTTTAACCCAAATGAGCAGGCTATTCAATTGTTTTGCTAGTAATCTGATAATTTCGCGAACGATTTAAGCTTCCAATTATTTACAAATTGTGTTTTCATAAAAAATAGTTAAAAGATAAGTAAAAAATTAGTCTATTATTGGCGTTGCACCGTCATCAACTTGCAAGAGCGTTACCTCGGACGGGAACAACTGAGTGATTTATATATCGGTAAAGGCGGAAGTTTTGGTCATGATAAAGGAGATCTCCAACCAATGAGATCTCTTTGCATGGCCAGCAGCTACTGCATAACAAGCTCAGGCAAGATCATTAATTGAATCAAGAAGCAAGTATCGATTATATCCCTCAGACAAAGGTTTTGGGGATAATTTTTGTTGGAATCTGGGCTTTGTGGTTGTGCTATAATCATGGAACGTTAATGGAATTCGGGCTTGTGTAAAAAATGGATTCTTGGATTTCTTTGCAAAGGAAAATGCAGATATCTTTTGCCTGCAGGAAACAAAAGTGCAGGAAGATCAGATTCCATTTAATCTCGACGGCTATTATCAGTACTGGAACTTTGCTCAGAAAAAGGGCTACTCTGGAACCGCAATTTTTTCTAGGACAGAACCTCTCAATATAGTCTACGGAATGGGTAAAGAAGAACATGATCAAGAAGGAAGACTAATAACTTTAGAGTTTGAAAAATTCTATGTCGTGACGGTATATGCCCCAAATTCTCAAAGAGGGCTAGCTAGACTGGAATATCGAATGAAGTGGGAAGAAGATTTTTTAGATTATATAAAAGACCTCAGTAGTCCCTAGAGGTCATGTTTAGATAAAAGCTTGCAGGGACTACTTAATGTGACAAAGTAGGTCGTTGGCTAACAATAATGGCCAAAAGAAGGAAAATCATTGCTTTGTGTTGAATTTTATTTTGGAAAAGGGTTGGGATAGGAGCAACAAAGCATGGGATTCTTTCAATTGCAACATGGGACAGATTACTACGATAATGCCATCGACGGGATTCTAACGATGGATAATTTTAATCGAACCAGAAAATTATCCATCGTATTGTTCATGAGCAACTTTATACTGCTATTTGTTGACTATATCAATAACGTTAAAGGTCTCTGGAGTATTACCGATGGTTATAAGTATTTATTCTATTCTCATGTCGTTTTGGGTTTGGTAACACTTCTTTTTATTTTGAGTTCCTACAGAATTATTGCCCAGTCCCCCCAAAAAATAATTTCAGCTCATAACTTCTTTGGAATCCTATTTGCTCTCTTTTTGCTAAACCATGCGGCTATAACATCGGGTTGGATCGATCAAAAAATTCATAGTCAACTTACTGTTTACGTTATAACCTGCATTATTATCGCTGTTATGTGTAACTATAAACCGAAGATTGCAGTACTTTTATATGGATTATCCTGGATTACTATTATGATTTCCGTAGCTACTAGTCAAGCGGATCCCGCTCTTCGCCAGGCGCACTATATAAACGCATCTGTTTTATTGATAGTATCATATTTTCTCTCCGTAGTACTTTATCAATTTAGACGACAGGATTTGCTACATAAACATTATCTAGAGGATTTAGTCACAGAGCGTACAAAAGAATTACAGACAGCGAATGATTTACTTTCTAGAGAGATACTGGAGAACAAACGAGCGCAGATAGAGATGGCTAAATTGGATAGGTTGAACTTAATCGGTGAAATGGCTGCAAGTATTAGTCATGAAGTCCGAAATCCAATGACAACTGTAAAAGGTTTTTTGCAATTACTTAGGAACAAACAAGAGTCAAAGGATAAGGAATATTTTGACCTAATGATTGAAGAACTTGACCGTGCAAATTGCATTCTCTCAGAGTTTCTTTCTATCAATAAAAACAAACCAACCATGTTTGAATTGCACAATATTAATGACATAGTCACTTCCACCTTGCCGCTCGTCCAAGCGGACGCCCAAGCCAATGATAAAGTATTAACGGTTGAACTTAATAATGTGCCGGATTTACAGCTCGACATTCAGGAAATACGCCAACTGTTATTAAATCTTGTTCGTAATGGGTTAGAAGCTATGTCTAGTGGCGGACATTTAAGAATAAAGACGTTTTTTACTAACAATGAGGTAGCCTTAGTCGTCTCGGATGAAGGTAAAGGAATTGAACAGAGTATTTTGGAAAAGTTAGGCACACCATTCTTTACAACGAAAGAACAAGGAACAGGTTTAGGATTAGCTGTGTGTTACGGTATAATTTCACGCCACAATGCAAGGATAAGTGTTGAAACTAGCCCTTCAGGTTCCACATTTAATGTATACTTTGAATTAAGTAATTAAGGAGCGGTGGCAAAGGTTGCGTCGAGATTCCACCTGGTCTCGTTAAAGGTGGACCTAATAATTCACAAAATAGTAAGGCCCTAGCAAACACCTGCTTTTCTCTACTTGATCAGAGAAAAGCAGGTGTTTTTTAGTTATAGTCAGCGCGACAGTATCCTTAATGGCTGTACGCTTTTGAAGGAAGAGGACCTTTTGAATTATATGTTGAATATTAGTGAGGTTAAACTTTATTGAAGTCGGATAAGAGTTCTGGATGATGGGTTTTAAATTAAGGAGGATAATGCGTATGTACAAGTTATATCCTTTAACAAATGCCCAGAAATCTATCTGGGTGGCAGATAATTTATACCCTGGTACGAGCCAAGCTGTTTCATCGACAACTGCGGTAATCCGTGAGGTAATAGACTTTACTTTAATGAATGAAGCCATAAATATAGTGATTAAACACAACGATGCTCTTCGTATTAGATTGGTTAATCAAAACGGTACGCCACAACAATATTTTTCTGACTTTGTCAAAAAGCAGTTTGATGTTTTAGATTTTAGCTATGATCATGGCGAAAATGATTATAAACAATGGGAAAAGAAAATGGTTGAAACCCCATTTAACTTAGTCAACTCAGAACTTTTTTATTTTGCCTTGATTAAGTTAAGTGAGAAGAAAAATATCTGTTTCTTCAAATTCCATCATACGATTATTGACGCCTGGGGAACCGCTCTGGTGATAAGAAAGATGCTGAAAGAATATTGGCAACTAAAGTACAATAGCCTTTCAGAAAGTCATGATGAGGAATTTTCCTTTGTTCATCATATTAATGATGAACTTCAATATATGGCTACCCCACGCTTTGAAAAACATATGGAATTCTGGTCAGGTGTTTTTGGAACAGTCCCAGAATTCACATCGTTTACTGATAATAAAGGGATAACCAGCTTGGTGGGAAAAAGGAAAAGTTATATTCTATCCGAGTTAATAAGTTCTAAATTGAACAGTTTTTGCGAGCTAAATAAAGTGTCGGCGTTTAGTGTCTTTTATGCGCTGCTTGCCTTATACCTGTCCAAACGAAGTAATAAGAAAGACATAGCGATTGAAACTCCTATTTTGAATAGATCGGGCAAGACGGAAAAGAACACAGTGGGTATGTTTATGCATAATATACCCGTCAGAATCTATGTTGAGCCAAGCCTTGACTTTCTAGCCTTTGTTAATGAGGCTTTTCGAGAGTTAAAGAAATTTATGAGGCATCAGCGGTATCCATATAGCAGCATATTAAAAGATTTTCGTGAAAAACAACAATTCTCTGGAACTCTTGTGGATGTTACCTTGAATTACCACAATCTCAAGCTAGATTCGGTCATTGAGTATGAGGCAATCTGGAATTATCCCGGAGCACAGTCCAACTCACTGTCAATATGTGTTAGTGACCGGGCAGATACCGGCTTGCCAGAATTGGATTATGACTACTTACTTGAAGCCTTCAGTGAGGAAGACATCGATCAAATGCATAACAATCTATGCAATCTATTAACCGACGCCCTAGAAAACCCAAGCAAAAGGCTATATGAACTACAAATGTTATCTCAGGACGAGCTGATTAAGCTCTTACTAGGGTTCAATCAGACAGAATTAGCCTATGAAGCTAAATCTGTGTCTGAGCTATTTGAAGATCAGGTTATAAAATCGTTAGATAGTACGGCAATAGTCTTCGGAGACCAAAGATTAACTTATCGAGAACTTAATGAAAAGGCTAATCAGTTGGCCCGTTATATACGTGGTAAAGGGATGTCTTGTAATTCGATTGTTGGGTTGCTTGTCGACAGATCGCTGGAAATGGTAGTAGGTATTCTGGGGATTCTTAAGGCCGGAGCAGCCTATTTACCTATAGATCCGGCTTACCCTAGGGATAGAATTGCCTATATGCTTAACCAAAGTAATACCCGCTTAATTCTTACGGATAAAAATAACCCTAATAGTTCTACCTTTAAGAATTGTGTGTTTGCCAACATTTCGTTAAGTAACATCGCTGTCTATAATAGTGATACGGCTAACTTGGAAAAAGATATAAACCATAATACCGATGACTTAGCCTATGTGCTTTTTACTTCAGGTTCGACAGGTAAACCCAAAGGGGTTATGGTTCACCATAGGGCTTTATGTAATCTCATTAACAGCGTAGCACGGAATCTGAACTTTGAGAGTCAAACGATTGTTTCGTTAACAACGATCTCCTTTGATATTTTCTTCAGTGACACGATTTTGCCCTTGACCAAAGGGCTGAAGGTTATAATTGCCAATCCGGAAGAGCAAACAATGGCAAAGTATCTCTTTGCCCTGATTAGCAAACACCAAGTTAAAGTTCTGCAAGCCACACCGTCAAGAATGAAGCTGATTTTGAGTGAGGAACAAGGTCGGGAGTGCTTGAATGATTTATCCCACATCTTAATTACAGGGGAGAGTTTTCCTGCACCATTATTACCCCAACTTAAATCCGTTACTCAAGCAGAAATCTATAATTTATATGGACCAACAGAAACGACGGTTTGGTCAACAATGGCAAATGTTACTCATTCCGAAAAGATAACGATCGGAAAACCGATCGCCAACACCCAAATATATATCCTTGACGATCATCTATCTCCAGTAACTATGGGGTCAGTAGGCGAAATTTTCATTGTCGGGGATGGAGTTTCTTTGGGCTACTTAGCTAACCCCGAATTGACCAAAGAACGTTTCTTAGCTAATCCCTATATAGCGGGTTATACAATGTACCGGACAGGGGATTTGGGACGATGGCTAAAAAATGGTGATCTAGAATGCTTGGGCCGAACTGATAACCAAGTAAAGATCAGGGGATTAAGAATCGAGATGGAAGAAATCGAAGTCTGCCTGTTAGAGCATACCTCGGTTAAAGAAGCAATCGTAATGGTTCGAGAAGATAAAGCGGGCAAGAGACATCTATGTGCCTACTTAACGGGTGAAAAAAGGCTCAGCCATGAAAGTTTAAGATCTCATATATTGAAGTATCTGCCAAATTATATGGTTCCTGCTTGTTTTATTTGGCTCGATGCTATACCGTTGACTCCGAATGGTAAGATCAACCGCCGGGATTTGCCTTTACCCAACGAATTAGAATTGGAACAGTTAACCCATGCTTATATTGCTCCCAGAAATGATGTGGAATGGAAACTAGCCATGATTTGGGCTGAAGCGCTTGAAGTTGAAAGGGTTGGAATTGATGACAACCTATTTGCTTTGGGGGGAGATTCCTTGACAATCTTGGAAATTATGGCTGGCGCCTTATCTTACGAATGGAAACTGATCGCTCAGGATTTCTATGAATGTCCAACCATTGGGTTGCTGTCCTCTAAAATCACGGGGTGTAGCCAAGAGGATAAAGAAAGTGAAGAAGAAGTTTATCTCTCTGATAGGGTATGGCCAACGGAAGTGACGATAAAGCCAATGGATATAGGTAATGTGCTTTTGACGGGGTCGACGGGCTTCTTAGGAATACACCTTCTATGGGAGTTACTGGATCAAACAAAGAACATAATCTATTGTCTGGTACGGGGGAATCAGGCCAAAGTAAAATTGGATAAACTGCTGAGCTTTTACTTCCCCTCACTTTCTGTAACCTTGAAAAACAGAATTATTGTGGTTAACGGGGATATTTCCTTTGAACAATTTGGGTTGGATGATAACTCTTATAAAGATCTGTCCCAAAAGGTACAGACAGTCATCCATTGCGGCGCATTGGTCAAACACTATGGTAATTATCGTGAGTTTGAGAAGAATAACGTACAAGGGACAAGGGAAGTTATAGATTTTTGTCTAAAATTTGACAAGAAATTTAATCATATTTCAACTATTAGTATATCAGGAGATTTTGTTGTCGACCTAAGTAAAGGGAAGACAGTTTTTTCAGAAAAAGATTTTTATTTAGGACAGGATTATAAAACCAATGTCTATGTACGTAGCAAATTTGCTGCAGAGAACCAGGTGTTTCAGGCTGAAACTGAAGGTTTGCGGTTTGCTATCTTTAGGATTGGTGTCTTAACCGGACGCTACTGGGATGGTAAATTTCAGCACAACATAGCTCAAAATGCCTTTTATCGTAAAATTAAGTCCCTTGTGGCTTTAAGAGTTGTCCCGGAAAGTTTCTTTGATCAAAGTATTGAGTTTACACCGGTAGACTATTGTGCTAAAGGGATTGTGAATATTATCCAGGTCAATCAGGCACGCGGTCTGGTGTTTCACATGTTCAATCATCAAGAGATTAAGGCAATCGAACTCCTTAGTTATTTAAGAGAACTAAATATGTCTGTTCAAACCCTATCTAACCAGGAATTTGATGTTTATATTAGGCAGCTTTCCCAAACAAAAGAAGGAAAGGAAACCCTGAGTGGTCTCGTTTCCGATCTAAGTGTCAATAAGAGATTGAATTATAGTAACGTCATCACGGTTGATTCTACGTTTACTATTAATTATTTGGTTCAAACAGGTTTTGTTTGGTCAGAAATAGATGTCGAATATCTCTCTAAGATTGTAAGCTATATGCGTGAAGTTGGCTTTATTAATGATTCAATAAGTTTAGCTTAATGATTACGCGATCGAAATTCATCTAGAGTCCTTTATTTCTCTATATAACAATAAAGGACTGAACAATAAAAAAGTGATTAATCGAGCTTTCGTAAGCTAAGAGCGATCCAAGGTCGTTTTTGAGGATGCGAAAACGGTTTTCGCCTAAATCTCAACTTAGTCAAAATGATGTTTAGCTCAGAGCTTAACCCGTCGGATTGGAAATAGGTTAGCAACAAGGAGCACGTTGAAATGACTCAACGTGCTTCTTGTTAGAATTCTTGTTAAAAAACTAGTACTAATAGATACGCTTCACTCCGGTAACTTCGGCACTCAAGGAATCCAAGGCGACAAGGTCATCAGCGTTAAGCTCTTTCAACGCTGCCTTGCCAAGAGCACGCATACCTTCTTCCATCTCCAAAACCATAGAGGTCAGGGTATTAACAACACTTGTGGCTGCTTGATCGATATCAAGTTTACTCTTGGCAGGAGAATCGTAAAATACTAAGGTAGTAGGAGGTTCCCAGGGTATTACTTTACTGATTTGGTTATGGGTAAGGGCAAGAAGTGGAACGGTAGCCATATAGATAGCATCCGCCCCTAGAGCAATAGCTTTAAGACACTCCCCAGGAGTAAAATATCCCCCTGCTACGATCAAGCTTACACGGTCACGCACCCTCTGGTTATTTAAAAAGCGCGCGGCTCGAATCAAAGCGAAGAGACTGGGTATTCCAAAATCATCTTGTTTAATTGGAGTTGTCGCATGGGAACCGCCTTGCGCACCATCAATAATCACGGCATCAAAACCCAAATTTATAGCGGCCGCTAAGTCATCCTCTAAATGCCCCGTTGCCATCAGTTTTAAGGCAATAGGAATACCGTTAGACCGTTTACGCAGACTTTTCATGAAAGCAGGCCAATCGCTTTGTTTTTGAACCCCAGGAGGTGCTGGAAAGGAAATGGCCACTTCATCAGGGGCCAATCCTGATAGTTCTTGAGCTCGACCTTGAAATTCTACGGCCTCTATTGTGACAGATCCCATATCGGCGCCTTGCCCCATTTGAACCTCTAACATATCAGCAGAGTCAATCTGTTCTTGAGTTCTTGCCCCCCAGGCCCAACGTGAAATTTGCAAGGTGTATTTTTCCGCTTCGGCGCGTTCTTCAGGTAAAAAAGGACCTTCTCCAGAACACGTGGAAGTCTGCAGACTTTTTGCCGCTCTGGCCAAAGCTCTTTTTGCTTCCTCGCTCAGTGCAATTCCATAGGCCATTGCACCAATCATAATGGGAATATTAATAATCATCGGCTTGTTGGCCTTTGGACCAATGGTCACCTGCATGTTTAGCTGGGCACTTTCAGGCAAAGAAAGCCTCGTCATTAACTGGGGAGCAAACATGAGGCGTCAAACCCGGGAAAATGCTTAGGGGAACCGAGTGGTCGTGTGATAACTTTGCCGTTTTCCGCTCGAAAACCGTTTTCCAGGATGTTTATCACCGAAATACGTTTCTCAGCTGGCCACAATTCCATAAGATTCTGGGTGTATTTATCAGAAAGCAGTTTGTCGGAAAAATCGCTGATCTGCTGACCTATCAGATAACGCAAAATTGGTTTGATGAGGAGTACCAGCACTAAGAGCACCTGAAGGGCTAGTAATAGGATTAGTAAAAACAACCAGAACGAACTCGTGATCGTAATCTGCATGTCTAGACCTCATAACGTTAAGTTTCATGCTTTGCTACTGTTTAGGCCTCGTTGCCTGCCAGGCCTTAAAGATAAACCAAAACAGTAATAGGTCACCGAGAGTAAACATTGCCCCACCTAAAGCTCGAATCCATAAATAGGAGTTAAGGAGCAGATGTACCTCCATAAAATCCATGCCTATGATTCGCCAGAGATAAGTCTGTACGAAGCCGGCAACCAGCAGGGCTAAGGACATGGTCATCAGGCCGCCATTGAGTAAGATTACAGCGATAACTCCACCTCGATACCCTTTAAGTGTAGGTTCACTACCCTGGCTGAGGACGTAGTAACATCCAGCCAAAACAACAAAACCGAGGCTGCCAAATAAGGCTAAATGGGCATGACCAGAGGTAACATACGTTCCATGCGTATACAGATTGACCCAAGGTACAGTAATGAATAAGCCGAAGAGGGAGGCCCCGGTTATATGGTAAAATATACTGCTGAGCAGCAACCATAAGGTAAGCTTTTCCCGCTTACTCTTTACTTTTTTAGACTTTAAGCCCTTATAGATCATATGAACCAACAACCCAACGGGAATGACTTCTACGATGCTGACCAACGAACCAATAACCAACCAAACAGCGGGAAAACCGATCCAGTAATAATGATGTCCGGTACCATATAAACCTCCGATGACAGCCAAAGCAGCCTCCAGATAAAGCCACTTTTCCACTTGTGTACGAGGGGCTAGGCCAGAAACAATCAAATATATGGCAATAAAACCTGCGGATGTGAGCTCGAAAGCCATTTCTTCCCATAAATGGACAATCCAGAACTTGGTGGCTTCATCGGTAATTGGATTACTATAGGTTAAGGTATTTGGCAGCAATAATAACAACAAAAAGATAACTCCCACCGTCATTGTCGTGGTAGCAGGTGTTATGTTCCGCTTATCCGTCAGCAAAGTTCGGATAAGGTTATAGGAGGCTAGGGTTAACGCTATACTAATGCCAACATAAAAGATGGGCATCCCTTCAAGATATTCTCGACCATTACCAATCCGCAGGGCAAGGGTTCCAAAGATTGATAAGCTAAAAAACATAACGATCCAGTACTGCCAACGGGCCAAACGGGTGGAATAGATCTCCCGATTAAGTTCAGCAGTCGTAAAAAAGTACACCATACCCATAGTACCGATCAGGGGCCATAGGCCAGCCAAACCCAGATGGATGGCTCTACCAAACTCAAAGGGGATTGGTGAAGGTAAATCAGGTATCACCAAATCCAAGGCACCCATCAAGGCCACTATAGTTTGCAGGGCAAATAAGCTTACGGCCGAAAGGCAATACCTTCGGCTAATCTTTTGGGCTATAAATTGCTGCTTTTTAGCCACAGATTTATTAACCTTACCTGTATAAGAAAACCGTTTGAACAGCTTCATAAGTCCTTCTCCAGGTTTTCTTGCTGAGGAGGCCAACCCAAAGTAGGTATGGTGTGAAGAAACTCTAAGTATTGAACTAGATTATCGGCATCTGCCTGGTCGAGGGCTGGGTGACGGGTATACCTATTGGGACGCATTACTGGCGGCTCCACAAGATAGTTAATAAGATATGAAGAGTTTTTCTGATCGGTAATATGAGTTAAATCATCCCCTTCATAACCACCGTGTCCAAAGAGGGTGTGGCAGCTTACACAATTATGCCTTTGCCAGACGACTTTGCCTGCTACAGCTGACTCAGGCATGGGAGTCGGAAGTCTGGCCGATATAAGTGTAATCGCCACAAATAAAACCAAGGATAAGATGCTTAATAACAAGAAAGTTCGCAACTTCAAGAGGCTTCATTCCAATTCTAGCAGCATAGTTTTGTGGTAGTGTTTACCAAAGCCAGAAAACTATTCAGTATTATGGAGGAGGTCGTGAAAAGTATGGGAGTGCGTCGATTCGGCACTATTTTCGGATTTGATAACCATAAACTAGACTTTCTGAGCGTCTCGGGCCTTGCCTACATAGCGCTCCGCGGTCATGTGCATGGCTTCGATCTCCGTCTCAGTGAGTTCTCTTACGACTCGTGCAGGGACTCCCATTAGCATTACGCGTGGGGGATAGGTTTTATTTCCAGGCACAAGGGTCCCTGCGGCAATAGATGTTTCTGCGTTGATGATAGTACCGTCAAGAACGATTGCGCCCATACCTACGAGAGATCCCCTACCAATCTGACATCCGTGCAGAATAGCGGAATGCCCGATTGTGACATAGTCTTCGATGGTTACCGGCTGATTCTCGTTTACATGGATAACAACCAAGTCCTGAATGTTAGTACAGTTTCCAATTCTGATTTTAGAAAGGTCCCCTCGAATGACTGAGTTATACCAAACACTGGATTGTTCACCTATTTCTACGTCACCCGTTATTTTACAGCCTTCGGCAATATAAACACTTTTGGCGAGTTTAGGCTCTTTAGCTAGTTCATCATGCATATTATTCTACCCCCGATAGTTTTGATCGTTAAGATGTCAATGGTTCATTATACTATAATCTGGTGTGATTTTTCTCACACTTAAAGAATCCTCAAAATCACAGTACTTTAAGCGTATTTGATTTAACCACGTGCGACAAGAAGTCTCCCGCCTCTAAGCTACCTTGCTCACGCCAGTGAGTGTGTAGGCGGGAGAGAATTTCTGCCTTTTTATCCCAAAAAAAGCATTGATATTCGGCTTTATCCATGATAAAATGTAATCAGTAGTAATCGTGGTGGATGGTGATAAATCAATGGAATTAGATAATAATAATCATTCAGTATTTCTTATGTATTATCATCTTGTTCTTGTCATTAAATACCGTAGAAACGTCATCGATGAAGTAATTTCTAACAGGCTCAAAGAAATATTCGAGTATGTGGCTCCCAACTATAATATTACCTTGCAAGAATGGAATCAGGATAGAGATCATGTTCATATTCTGTTCAAAGCACATCCGAACAGCGAATTATCAAAATTCATCAATGCCTATAAAAGTGCATCTTCTCGACTGATTAAAAAAGACTATCAATACGTACGAGAATCCCTCTGGAAAGAAAGCTTTTGGTCAAGAAGCTTTTGCTTGCTTACGACGGGCGGTGCACCGATTGAGGTCATTAAACGTTACATTGAAAATCAAGGTGAGAAGCTATGAATAAAGCGTTCAGATATCGCCTTTATCCTAGCGCTGAACAAGCGATCCTTATCAATAAAACCTTCGGATGTGTGCGATTTATATATAATCAAATGCTCGCAAACCGTAAAACTATTTATGAGCAGTATAAAGACGACAAAGAAACGTTGAAGCAGCAAAGGTATTCTTTACCAGCCGCTTATAAAAACCAATTTGAGTGGTTAAAAGAAGTGGATAGTCTGGCCCTTGCCAATGCCCAAATCAATCTAAATACTGCCTATAAAAATTTCTTCAGGGATAAATCAGTCGGATTTCCAAAGTTCAAACGAAAGCATAGGGATAGAAAATCCTACACAACGAATAACCAAAAAGGAAGCATACGGCTTATTGATAGCAAAACCATTCGATTGCCTAAATTGAAAGATGTTCGAATTAAGCTTCATAGGCAATTACCGCCAAATTCCATCCTTAAATCAGCCACGATCAGCCAAACACCGACCGGTAACTACTACATAGCGATATTGGTTGAGTTTGAAGCCAAACTAGAACCGATAACACCAACGGTCGATTCAACCTTAGGTTTAGACTATTCTTCAAAGTCGTTGGTCGTTGATAGTGAGGCAAGAAGCGCCGACTATCTCAGATTCTACCGTAATGCGGAAGTAAAACTAAAGAAAGAGCAGCGAAAACTATCCAAACGACTAAAAGGCGGTAAAAACAAAAACAAACAACGTCTAAAGGTTGCTAAACTTCATGAAAAGGTAGCGAATCAACGAAAGGACTTTTTGCATAAGCTGTCAAGGCAGATAGCCAATGCCTATACCGCTGTCGCAATAGAAGACTTAAACATGAGAGCCGTGGCGCAATGCTTAAATCTGGCAAAATCAACGAATGACAATGGCTTTGGAATGCTGAAAACATTTTTGGCGTACAAGCTGGCAGAACAAGGTAAGCAGCTTGTCATGACCGATAAATGGTATCCGTCCAGTAAACTTTGCCGCTATTGCAAGACGGTATATCCGGAGTTGACGCTGGCAGATAGAACCTGGAGCTGTAAGCATTGTGGAGCAGAGATTGATCGAGATATAAACGCCGCAATAAACATCAAAAATGAAGGTTGTCGAATACTAGGTATAGCCTAATACTAGAAGAACCGTTGGAATGGAAAATATGCGAGAGACGAGACCCTCCCGCTAGTATTTTAGGTATATCTCAATCTCATAATCAGTTCATCATATGCTTCCAAAGTAATTGTTACGTTGCCAACGGATTTGGTTATTGTGTTTTTACTGTCATTTAAATTTTACCCCTTTCGTGGTTTGGTCGCCCTTAGTTCAATTACTGAGACGAACTCGAAGCGCTTGACGTCGTACCCGACGTTGGCGAATATACAGGAACCCGATGAACCCACAGCGACAATGTCGCATTACCCATGGCTAATAATTGAATAGACGGAACTAAACAGGACGCAAGGCACGAAAGCCAAGCGTTCTTTTTTTGTTTCTTCAATAGGTAAGCTGAAAGTTCAGCACTTCGACGACCTTCGTCAATTCCGCCATGACCGTGAACCCTTACAATATGTATGCCTGACGACCCCGGCGAACCCCTTCGACCCTTCGCTAAGACGACCCAAGACGTCACTAGACACGCCACGACGTCGCCTAAGCTTTCAGAACGTCCCGACAGTATATTCGTTACAATTCGACAATTTATGGGCTTATATCGCGTTGAAAATTAATTTTCAACAATAAGACGTAGACCTTTCGGGGTTGACGCCTTTCTTTTCGTCAATTGTTTGTTCAAAACTAAAGTTCTTGGCGACCGTAACAAACCGCCCAAACTTGCAACATTTATTAATGAAGACATACGTGACACGTCACATAGGGCGTTTTCATCCCGGCATTATAAAAATGTAGACGACAATACGAAGGGGCGGCAAATAATGAACAACCACACTATGACGATGAATTCGCCACCGCAAAATATCCGACATTATCGTTGTGGGTATTGGGGACTTATGTCCTTTCAAACGATAGTCGAAGAATGATAGTTGAAGCGCGAATTGGCGCTAAGATATGACCCAAGGGAAAAAGTTTCGTCTAAGTACAAGTATTCGAAGCACACAGTATTCGATGAACACGTATTTAAAGGACACTTATTTTAGGGACACGTATCCGAAGGATACAAGACGGGAAAAGAACGATAGCCTTTTCAGATAAATCTTAAAAGACTACAACCGACCTTTCGAAGCATGACAAAGGGGTCGCCCGTCTTCTCGATCTTTACGAATACGGCGACATTGACCGCGCAACCTACAACGAACGGAAATCACAACGCGCCAAGGAACGGGTCGAACTTGAACGACAATTAGCAACATTGGAAGCAAGCGCGGACAATACCACCACCACCGCCGCACGAATCGAAGCCATAGACAAGGCGGTCGAAGCAATCCAAACTAACGACGCAAGCCCCGAAGCAACGAAGGCGTTAAATACAGAACTTCACAAAATTATTGAAAAAGATCGTTTATCACAATGACGGAAATACTATAACCTTAGAAGTTCATTATAAGTAAGGCGGCGAAAGTCGTCTTATTCTTTTTGTCAATTAATCACGTTGGAACCGTGACTTGAATCACAAATACCCCACGTTTAGTGTGATAGTATAAGCGCATAGCAGAGAACGAACGAACCGCGCATGACGGCGGTACGAAGGAAAAAACTATAATTTGTGGAAATGAAAGGATGGGTAAACGATGTTTTGTTATCAGTGTCAAGAAACTGCCAAAGGAACCGGTTGTACAATTAAAGGGGTCTGTGGAAAAAACGAAAATGTAGCCAATTTGCAAGACCTACTGATCTACACATTAAAAGGGATCTCCATTTATGCGGTTCAAGCGCGTGCTATGAGTATTGTTCGACCAGATGTCGATAAATTCATTATGGAAAGCCTCTTTAGCACAATTACAAATGCTAATTTCGATAGAAGTCGTTTCGTAGATAGAATTCAAGAAGGGCTCACCCTGCGCGAAGGACTCAAGCAAGAAATTCTTCAAGCAGGCGGTACGATTCCAGCAATCTTGCCTGATGCAGCCACTTGGTCAGCTCCTGCAGATGAGTTTGAGAAAAAAGCAGCCGTTGTCGGTATCTTGGCCACAGAAAACGAAGATGTTCGTTCACTCAGAGAATTGCTGACCTACGGTTTAAAAGGGATGGCTGCATATGCTGAGCATGCGTATACTTTAGAGCACAAAGAAGCAGGCATCTTTGCCTTTATCGAAAAAGCTTTAGCAGCCACCCTAGATGACACTCTCGCAGCGGGTGACCTCGTTGCTCTAGTCTTAGAAGCAGGGAAATACGGCGTTGACGTAATGGCACTCTTAGATACGGCCAATACCACCACTTACGGTAATCCTGAGCTTACTAAAGTCAATATCGGTGTTCGAAACAACCCAGCCATTCTGATCAGTGGTCATGATCTAAAAGATCTCGAAGAATTGCTCATCCAAACTCAAGGCACTGGAGTCGATGTCTATACCCATGGTGAAATGCTTCCAGCCCATTACTATCCCTCCTTTAAGAAATATGACAATTTCGTCGGCAACTACGGAAATGCTTGGTATAAACAAGACAAAGAATTCGATTCCTTTAACGGTCCAATTTTCTTGACCACCAACTGTCTTGTTCCCCCGAAAGATTCCTACAAAGATCGCGTCTACACGACGGGTGTTGTCGGATTCGAAGGAGTTAAGCACATCGCTGATCGTGAAGATGGCAAGGCCAAAGATTTCTCCGCGCTGATCGCTCACGCTAAGAGTTGCCCAGCACCAACGGAAATTGAAACAGGAGAAATCATCGGAGGATTCGCCCATAATCAAGTTATGGCCCTGGCTGACAAAGTTGTAGATGCTGTAAAATCAGGAGCTATTAAGCGCTTCTTCGTCATGGCTGGCTGTGACGGCCGCATGAAGAGCCGTGATTATTATACCGATTTTGCCAAAGCCTTACCCCAAGACACCGTGATCCTTACGGCAGGATGTGCCAAATATAAATACAATAAACTAAACCTTGGGGACATCGGCGGTATTCCAAGAGTTCTCGATGCAGGACAATGCAATGACTCCTATTCCTTAGCTGTCATCGCTTTAAAACTTAAAGAAGTCTTCGGCTTAGAGGATATCAACCAACTCCCAATCTCGTATAACATCGCTTGGTACGAGCAAAAAGCAGTCATTGTTTTACTGGCCCTTCTCCACTTAGGCGTAAAAAACATTCACTTAGGACCGACGCTTCCGGGCTTCTTGTCTCCGAATGTGGTCAAAGTCTTAGTAGAAAACTTCGGCATTGCCGGCATCTCCACCGTTGAAGATGATGTCAAAATGTTTATGGCGTAACAATACTGAAAAAATCTAAAAACTAAATTGTTTCGATGGGCTGCCTTTCAGTTGAGGCAGCCCATTTTTGCTGCAATTCGAGCTGAATTATACGACAAAATTAGTATAGATTAAGAATAACAAAGAGAATCTGCGAGTTTATATAATAATTACCAAACCAAAGGGAGGATTACATCATTAAACGTCGAAAATAATGCAATACGAATAAAGAAGGGTATTTTTTAAAAATACCGAGGAGTGTTTTCATGTCAGAGATGATTTGTCCAACTCAAGATTGGGAGCAGGCCATAAAGCAGATTAAATCGGTTATAGCTGCTCGAATCAAAGTTAATAATCAAGGGGAAATCGAAGAGGTTCACATTCTATCGGGTTCAGGACGGGCACCGAAGCAAATCGTGAGGGATGTCGAATCAATCTTGGTGGCCCAATTTAATTTACAAATTGACCATAAGAAGATTAGTGTTGCTCAAGTAGAAGATGATGAGGAAGTAACCATAGCCATGGTGGAGTCAAAGCGACCCAAATTGGTCGGGGTTACCCTTAGAACGGTTAATGGAATGGCAGAAGTAAAGGTGGAATTGCTAACAGGAGACAAACTTATAGAAGGAGTGGCCAAGGGCCCTTCCTCATCTCATAACAAGTTGAGACTTTTTGTTAAGGCGACACTTAATGCACTCAATCCCCTGACCTCAGATACTCTGCTCTTCGTCACAGACGATGTTGGAATTACCCAGCTAGCTAAGCAACAGATTGCCTTAGTATCTATAACCTTGATTGCCCCGACCGGAGAACAATCTCTGACAGGATGTGCTTTGGTCAGAAACGATGATCGGGAAGCTGTGGTTAAGGCAACTCTTGATGCCGTAAATAGGAAACTAAAGTTTCTTAGGAACGATTAATTTGCTATTTTTGGCCGACCTACCTAACAATTAAATTTTAAAACTCTCTGTTTTATTTCTCTACTAGCGAAGCGGAAAAAACAGCGGAACGGAATAAGAGCGAAGCGGTTAAACTGTACCTTTGATAAAAAGATCAAGGAGGTTTACCGCATGAGCAAGTTATTTAAAGTAATTACTATTCTCGTTACTCTCGTTATTGCCGGTGGCGCAACGCATAGAATTTAATATGTAAAGTAGTCGGCCAATATTTATAAGAGGTGGCTAATGCAAAGTTTACCAAATAAGTTTAAAGTATTTTTCATACTAGTAACTGCTTCTGCCATGATAGTTTTGGGATGGAATATCCTTCGAACTGATTGGAATAGAATACTGCTAATTCAGGTTTTAATATTTGGGGTTCTAGGAATCATCAGTGAATCCTTACCTGTTGCCCTGCCGAAAGGGGGGTTTGTGACTGTTAGTTATCCAATTTTTCTTTGTGAGCTTATCTTGTTTCCCTTAGGAGTGACGCTAACGGCTAGTGCTATAGCTGGACTGATTATTTTTGGTAAGGTCGCCATAGAGCAACCCTTATATAAACGAGTGTTCAATGCGTCACAATATATCTTGTCCTTAACGGCAACATATTGGGTTATGAACTTTTTTAACCCTCCTTCGTTTCAAATTAATTTGAAGCTCCTTATAGTGTATGTAATAGCTGCCGCTGTTTATATGGTTGTAAATGTCACCTTAGTCTCAATCGCCTTGGGAGCAATGTTTAATAAATCAGCTTGGTCAATATGGCTCAGTAATTTTCGTTGGTCCGTGCCTAACTCCCTTGCACTTGTTCCTCTTGGATTTTTAATGGCTTTGCTCTACAAAAATTGGGATGCGCTGGGACTTTTCTTGCTCTTCATCCCACTTATAGCTTCTCGTCATGCTTTTCAACTCTATGTAGACATGCGAGAGAATTATCTCAGTACGGTCGAAGCTCTTGTTCAGGCACTTGAGGCTAAGGATACGTACACCAGTGGACATTCTGCAAGAGTAGGAAAATTAGCGGTTGCTATTGCAGAAGGACTCGAAATGAGTGATGAAAAGATAGAATCCCTCAAATACGCTGCAGTGTTGCATGACGTAGGGAAGATCGGGGTAAGCGAAACAATCCTCAATAAAGAGGGAAAACTACTGGACTCAGAGTGGGAAGCTATACGCAGTCATCCGGTTATCGGGCAAACGATCATCAAAAGCATTAAATTTTTGTTTGATATAGGACAAGTTGTACGCCATCATCACGAGCGTTTTGATGGGGATGGCTATCCAGATGGACTCAAAGGGGGAGAAATCCCACTGGAATCCCGGATCATAGCCGTAGCTGATACATATGATGCGATCACATCGGATCGGAGTTATCGTGAAGGCAGTACACATGACGAGGCCATTGCTGAGCTTAGGAGAGTCGCTGGATCCCAATTGGATCCTAAGATCGTAGAAATATTTTGTAAAGTGGTTACAAGTAAAATGACAGTGCGAACGGATAGTTCTGACCAAGGAGAAATTGCTTAATCATTTAGGGTGGCTTAAGAGGTGAAGTATGCTCATAGAAACGTTGATCTTAGCGTTATTAATTAGTTTGTTATGTGGGGGAAAGATAAGTCGTTTGGGGGAGCTCGTGCTTCGAGAATTTTGGCTAGTCCCCTTGGCTCTCTTGATACAAAGTGGAGTTTATTGGGCTGCTGTTCGCGGAATTGGGTTAGGCCCGAGTTGGCTGGTCCAGTCTCTAAGTACAGGGTCCTATTTTTTATTGCTATTTTTCACATGGCGTAACAGAGCATGCCCAGGTATGAGGTGGATTACTCTGGGAATTTTGCTTAATACCATTGTAATTGGAATAAACGGAGGAGTAATGCCAGTTGATCCAGTGTTCCTTTCAGAGGAAAGCCGTAATGCATTGCTAGAAGGGCAGGGTACTCATGGGTTGATGACTTCGATGACACACCTGAGCTTCTTAGCAGACCGCTACTATCTGGATATTCTGGGACTTCGAAGACAAGTATTTAGTGTTGGGGATATCCTGATTGATATCGGAATATTTTCCCTAGTTTTAAGGACTATGGTAAGGAAAAACGACCAAAGTATCCAAGACAATGATTCCTTGAAAACAAACTAAATTTATGTACTTAAATCTCTTCAGTGAGTAAATCTCGAATAACTTCCCCAGCGATAAGGAGTCCGACTACGGAAGGAACAAAGGAGATGCTCCCAGGAATTTGGCGTTTTATAGCACAGTGGGCATCCCCACTTGGACAAATGCAATTAGTTTTACAATCTGCGTCAGCGGTAATTGGGTTAAGTGGAAGGTCCGGGCTATACACAACCTTAATCCCTTTGGAGATTCCTTCTTTGCGTAGTAGTTTGCGCATAGCCTTTGCCAGCGGATCTCCGCTCGTTTTAGAGATGTCTGTAACTTTGTAATTTTCTGCAGTAAGGCGGTTTCCTGCCCCCATACTGGAGATAAAGGGAATCTTGCGCAGTAAACATTCTTTGGCTAAATTTACTTTACTCGAAACAGTGTCTATGGCATCAACCACATAGTCTAGCTTTCTATCAAGAAAGTGGTCTGCATCAGTTGCTGTATAAAACGTCTTGATCGTTTCGACATTGGCTTTCGGATTGATCTCTAGAATTCGGCGTTTCATGACCTCAACTTTCGCCATACCTACGGTGGAGTGAAGGGCATGTAATTGACGGTTAATATTCGTAAGGCAAATATCGTCATGGTCAACTAGGATTAAATGACCGATGCCCGCACGGGCCAGGGCTTCCACGGTGAAAGAGCCAACCCCGCCGATTCCAAAGATCATGACCGTGCTCTGGACAAGTTTTTCCAGACCATTATTACCAATCAGTAGCTCTGTCCTAGAGAATTTGTGTTGCATTAGTTCCTCCGTTAATTGATTTATTCCTCTAGTTTATCATAACCCGTTACAAGAAAATATAGAAAGGGAAAAAGGGAGGCGGAGGGCGAGAATACATGTTAAATGCGAAACGCAAACAAGGAACTTGTCCCCATGTTTCCCCAGGTCTGGCTAAAGATGTCGAAAATAATCAATAAATTATTTAAGGCAATTTAATAAGTTATGGTATAATTACTTATCAGTCTCCAAAAGGGTGTGATTCAGGAATGGATGCCGAAATGAAAGAAATGTTCGGAATGATCTTTGAGAAGTTAGATTCAATGGACAGAAAATTCGGAACAATGGACGAAAAAATTGACATAATGGACAAAAAAATTGGCACAATGGACGAAAAAGTTGACACTTTGGACGAAAAATTTGGCACATTAGACAAAAAATTTGACACATTAGACAGAAAAGTAACCAGAAATTCCGTAGATATTGAATCAATTAAGTCGGACATCAAAACAATTGTTGAAGTACAAAAAGCTTATATGGATAAAAATGAGCGAGACCATGAAAAAATAATTACACTGATCAATGATGGTATGAGTTTACATTCTGCAATATTAAAAAATCTTTCATCAGATGTTCGAGGATTAGAAGAAAACCAAAAAATACTCGAACGAGAAGTGGCAAGTATAAAAAGAAAAATTGGATAACCCCATGGAGGAGGCGAAGGGACAGTTCCCTTGCCTCCTCCTATGTTTATAAAGCTTTAAATTTTCCTTCGTTTTGTAAAACTGGTGTGGAGCAATTGATGCGCCTTTTCTCCGTAAGGTTCGCCCATGAAATCTTTATACAGAGCGAGGACTGCCGGGTTTTCGTGCGACTTTCGCAAAGGCTTGGAGCGGTCTTCTTGATAAATGGCGCTAGCACGGGCTTTAAGAATTTCAACATTGCCATGGTGATAGGGTTGTCCTCCTCCACCAATGCAGCCACCAGGGCAGGCCATAATTTCAATGACATCATAATGGGCTTCTCCAGTTTGGATTTTTTCAAGAATATAACGGGCATGTCCCAGACCGTGGGTGACAGCAACCCGATAATCGCGTCCACCGATCGGGATGACTGCTTCCTTAATCCCATCCAGCCCCCGGACTGCTTCGAATTCCACTTTTGCCAGAGTTTCGCCGGTTATCCACTCATAAGCGGTCCGTAGGGCTGCTTCGAGGACTCCGCCTGTTGTTCCGAAAATCACGGAAGCACCGCTCGATTCCCCTAAAGGGTGATCAAAATCTTCTTCCTTAAGGTGATCAAAATGTATGCCTGCTTCCCGAATCATACGTGACAGTTCTCGGGTCGTGATGACAATGTCCACATCCGGGGTGGCCCGGTTTTGACCTAACTCCGGGCGGGCTGCTTCGTATTTTTTGGCGATACAAGGCATGATTGAGACCACGGTAATTTTCTTAGGATCAATCCCATAGAGCTCTGCATAATAGCTTTTGGTCAAGACCCCTAACATTTCATGGGGAGATTTGCAGGTCGAAGGGATATCTAACAAATCCGGGAATTGATGCTCAAAGAATTTGACCCAGGCGGGGCAACAACTGGTCAGAATCGGTAATCGACCACCATGTTTTAGGCGGTGAACCAGCTCAGAGGCTTCCTCCATAATCGTGACATCCGCTGCAAAATCGGTGTCAAAGACGCGGTCGAAACCAAGTCGCCGTAAAGCCGCAACCATTTTGCCGGTGACAATTGTGCCTGGTTCTAAACCGAATCCCTCCCCCAGAGCAACCCGTACGGCGGGTGCTGTTTGCACGACGACAAAGCGTGTGGGATCGTTAAGGGCTTTCCAGACTTTGTCGACTTGATCCAGTTCCATCAAAGCACCGGTGGGACATACCGCGACACATTGTCCACAGAACGTGCAAGAGGTCTCATGTTGAGGTAAATCGAAGGCTGTTTTAATCACCGTTTCAAAACCGCGCCCTACGGCAGAGTAAACTCCCACCGTCTGAACCTCGTTGCACATGGTTTCACAACGGCGGCAGCGAATACACTTATTCGGGTCGCGAATAATCGCTAAACTGGATTTATCGATTTCATACTCAGATTCTTCCCCTTCATAGGAGATATTGCGTACCCCTAAATCGGCAGCCAAAGCTTGGAGGTCACAGTCTAGGTTTTTGCTACAAGTTAAACACGATTTAGGATGGTCAGAAAGTAGGAGCTCAACCATTGTCCGTCTAGCCTGGATGGCTCGCAGAGTATCGGTTTTAACCACCATGCCACTGACAACTGGAGTTGAACAGGAAGGGGCCAAATTGCGTCGACCCTCGACTTCAACCACGCAGACTCGGCAGGAAGCAATGTGATTATTAATGTTCATTTCATGAAGGTTAAGGTAGCATAAGGTTGGAATGTCGATGTTTATGGTTCGGGCTGCATCTAAGATAGACATTCCTTCCGGTACGGTAAGGGGAATATCGTTAATAGTAAGCGGTATATCCAATTCGGAATCCTCCTTTAAAGCAAACTTGGCTGGCGCTCGAAGACACTGACTTCGCACGAATTAGCCTTCTTGCAGCTTGCGAAACGGCCGCCTAGTTGCACTTATGCCCGCGCATTCTAATAAGCAGGGTACAGGGGTACCTTAATGGTGGATAATAGCGCCGGCGATGCGGCAGTTTTCAAGGCAGGCTCCACATTTTAGGCAACGTTCTTCATCAATGACGTGTTGCTCCTTGGCTGTGCCGGTGATGCAATTCGCCGGGCAGTGTTTTGTGCAAAGGGTACACCCTTTGCATTTTTCTGTGATCTGATACTTCAACAAGCTCCTGCAAACTTTAGCCGGACAGGTTTTGTCTACGACATGGGCAAGATATTCGGCTCGGAAAAACTCAAGGGTGGAAAGGATAGGGTTTGGAGCAGTCTGCCCAAGCCCGCAAAGGGAAGTGTCCTTGATGATCTTTCCCAGCGTCTCCAGTTTATCTAGGTCATCTTCAGTTCCTTTGCCTTCTGTGATTTTGGTCAGGATTTCGTGAAGACGTTTGGTTCCGACTCGGCAGGCAGTGCAGCGACCACAGGATTCGTCCACCGTGAATTCGAGGAAGAACTTGGCGATATTAACCATACAATCGTCTTCATCCAAGACAATAAGCCCTCCGGAGCCCATCATGGAGCCAATGGCAGCTAAGGATTCATAATCAATCGGGGTATCTAAATATTGAATCGGTATACATCCGCCAGAGGGTCCTCCGGTTTGCGCTGCTTTGAACATTTTATCGTGCTTGATTCCCCCACCCATGTTAAAGATAATTTGCCGGAGAGTTGTTCCCATGGGGACCTCCACAAGTCCTACATTCCGGACCTTACCTGCTAGGGCAAACACTTTTGTTCCTTTGCTTTTTTCTGTGCCTATTCCGCTAAACCAATCCGCTCCTTTTAAAATTATGGGAGGGACATTGGCCAAGGTTTCCACATTGTTGACACAGGTTGGCTTACCCCATAGCCCTTTTTCGGCGGGGAAGGGAGGTTTTACTGAAGGTTCCCCTCGAGCCCCCTCAATGGAATGGATCAAAGAGGTCTCTTCACCACAGACAAAGGCCCCGGCACCATATTTAAGTTCAATGTCAAAGCAAAAATC
>LADV01000048.1 GCA_000961805.1 Peptococcaceae bacterium BRH_c23
AAAACACCGGGCTGTCCTATGTTTGAATTTCCGATGGCTATGGAAAACAATGCTAACTGTAATCTCTGTGGGAACTGTATCAAAAGCTGCCCACACGATTCTATCCGACTAACATCCCGCAAACCCACCAGTGAATTTTGGTCTATGACCAGGGCACATTTCGAAGAGTCTTTCTTAGCTATTGTTATCGTCGGGATTGTTTTTGTGCAGAATATTACCATGTTGGACTTTTACCAGTCCTACCTTAAGTGGGCCGAGCTGACATTGGGTATTAGTAAGGATATCGCCTTTACGATTATCTTTATAATTGCTATGACTACTCCGGTATTGCTACTTTTCGCAGCTACTGCAGTATCTAAGCGTTTCAATGGTGAAACTATGCGAACTGCCTTCGCACGTTTTGGATATGCTGTCATTCCGCTTGACCTCGCAGCTCACATGGCCCACAACTTGTTCCACCTATTGGCGGAAGGAAAATCAATCTACTACACGTTCATGGGGCTATTTGGAGTTCATCTTGAGGGGTCAACCGACTTTGTTTCTGACCCGATAATCCAAATAATGCAATACGTCTTAGTCATTGCCGGAACTCTTGGTTCTCTTTACACTGCCTATCGGATTGCTAAAAAGAACTATGGTACGAGTAAAGCCTTATCAGTTGCTATGCCGTATTTAGTTGTCATCTTGCTCTTCGGTATTCTGAATTTCCTTACGTTTACAGTGCGAATGGGAATGCGGATGTAGTACCAGAGAGCAGAGTTCGGAAGCCAGAGGTCAGATCGATTGCAAGATTGAAAAGACTCCAAGATTTTCATCTTTAAAAACTTAAAGAAAAACTCTATAATAATAAATTATCGCTTCCTTTTGAATCAAGTTCTTAGAAACATCAGGTGAAGCCTTAAGCTTCACCTGAACTATGGTTCCGATACTATCTATTGTTCCGAAATTAACTTTTATAAGGAGGAAATTCCATTGAATAACCGTGTGGAGAAAAACCAGAAATTTACCCAACCCAAAAAGAGCAACGCAGCGCTTTTCAGTATAGTTGGTCTAGTAACAGTAATAATAATGATAAGTGCCTATTTTGTATTTGCTAAAAGCGATAGTACTAGTTCCTCTGTCAAGGCAGCTGCGGACATCGGACAAACCATGAATTATAGCCAAAATGATAAACTTGAGCAAACGGTCGTCGAAAGCAAAGTTGAAAACGGAAAGGCAATCGTGACGACCCTAAGTGCAATTAAAGACAAAAAGTTTATTTGGACTGAGTATAAAGCGAATGGTAAGAGAATTCCATTGACAGCCTTTATCCAACCCGATGGAAAAGTCATGATGGCAGTCAGCTTTTGTGAACCTTGTAAGGGTGAAACCTTTCACATTACAGGTAACCAAATAGTTTGTAATGTCTGTGGAACGATCTGGGACCTTCAGACCCTCAAAGGAATAAGTGGTGGTTGTCAAACCTATCCCCCGGAAGCATTGACCTACACTTTAAACGGGGATAATCTAGAGATTCCGCAAACCGTATTAGATGCATGGGAACCTAGAGTTTAGTTTACGGAAAACTACCGATCATTGAATGAATAAGAATGAACGCACTCGTTTTACGGGTGCGTTCATTCTAACAAGTATGGGTACTCTATTCATTAATGACCATCCTTTGTAGGATAAACTTATGATTTAGGAGGAATATTGCTCTATGTCTTTAATAAAGGTTCACGAGGTCACTAAGACCTATAAAGGTGGGGACGGGGTTGTTGAAGCCCTAAAGAATATTAATTTAGATATTGCTGAAGGGGAATTCTTGGCCCTGATGGGTCCTTCCGGTTCCGGGAAAAGCACCTTGCTAAGTGTTCTAGGCGGGTTAAATCCGCCCACCTCTGGTAAACTCATGATCGATGATATTGATGTCTACGCCTTAGCACCTGAACAGTTAGCCGATTTTCGGCACGAGTACGTCGGCTTTGTTTTCCAACAATATCAATTAATTCCTTATCTTACAGCCCTGGAAAACGTCATGCTCCCTCTGGCTATAACCTCTCGCCCTGGTAAAGTACAACGAGATATGGCTCAAACTGTCCTCGATAAAGTTGGTTTAGGAGCCAAATCTCTACGATTACCGAATCAATTATCCGGCGGCGAACAAAATCGAGTCGCTATTGCTCGGGCGATCGTTAATGAGCCAGCTATTATCTTTGCTGATGAGCCTACAGGCAGTCTAGATTCGAAAACGGCAGTGGAGCTGTTGGAATTATTTCAATCCCTTAACCAAGGTGGTTTAACCATTATTATGGTGACTCATAACCAAGAAAACCTGGAATGGGTCTCCCGCGCAGTTTATATCCGTGATGGGGTTTTAGAGTCCTAAGGAGGGAAGATATATGCGTTTAACAGATATTGCGCTTCAAAACCTACGCCGCCGTAAAATGCGCTCTGCTTTATTGGTTCTCAGTGTCGTAATTGGGGTAGCTTCGATTATTTTCCTCTATACGACAACCCAAGCAATGAAAGAAGATGTCGCCAACAAACTCGATCAATTTGGTTCCAATATCCTCATCCTTCCTGACACCGGTGAAGCTATGACCTTTGGCGGGATAACGGTTGAAGCTCCAACTCAGGTCAAAGAACTAGACATGTCCCTTATTCCGCTTATGAAAACAATAAAAAATAAGGAAACGTTGGCTACAATAGCACCTAAACTTTTAGTCGATACTAAAATCAAGGGACAAACTATTTTGTTACTGGGAGTCGACTTCGAGCAAGAATTGCACCTTAAAAAATGGTGGAAGCTGAATGGTCTTGCCAAAAACCAAATCCCATCAGCCAACGAAGTCATCTTAGGGAGCGAGGTTGCTCAGTCCCTAGGCCTTAGCCCTAAGCAAACTATAACGATCAAAGAAAAGGATTTTACGGTGGCAGGGATCATCCAACCGACAGGGTCGACGGAAAATGACCAAGCTATTTTTATAGACTTAGCTGTACTCCAAAAACTGACTAATCGCCCTAATGCTATCAGCCTCATAGAAACTGCCGCTTTATGTTATACCTGTCCGATCGAAGAAGTAACTCAGCAGTTAAGTGCCAAACTACCTGGTACCAAAGTTACTGCTCTTAAGTCGACTTTAGAATCCCGAGATGATACAGTCAATAGGTTCAATTTATTTGCCAGAATTGTTTCTTTAATACTTTTCCTGGCCAGCAGTCTCGTCATAACTATGACTATGAAATCCTCTGTTGAGGAACGGACCCGGGAAATCGGTATCTTGAGAGCGATCGGTTTCCGAAAACGCCACATCATCCAAATCATTCTAACTGAGGCAGGCTTATTAGGGAGTTTGGGAGGGCTTTTAGGTTTCCTGCTTGGGATGGGTGCCGCGGTGCAGTATGGATCTATTTTAGTCAGGGCTCAAGTTCCGATTCCTTGGCAATCTAATTTGCTCGCCTATGCAATACTTGCCTCGCTTTTAATTAGTCTAATAGCAAGTCTTAATCCTGCTTGGAAAGCAGCTAGACTTGACCCAACTGAATCCTTACGCTACATGTGATACCAGAGGTCGGAGTTCAGAAGCCTGAGGCCAGATCGTGGTTTGATGTAAGGTTTTCGATGAGCGACCGTAGATCAGGTAGTGCTTCGAGCCCGATAAACAGAGGCCAGATGCGGTCGAATGTGTTTCGAAATACGATTCGCGGGACACATATGCGAAGTTCGGAGCGTGAAGTTTGAAGTCGAACATGGAACCTCAAGCTTCGACTTTCGACATTTATATAGGAGGGAAACATGACTTTAACAGATATTGCTATCCAAAACCTGCGCCGGCGTAAAGGTAAAACGACCTTTTTATTTCTAACATTTCTCTTGGTAATTGGCATAACCGTCACGCTGAATACGCTGGCTAAAAGCATGCAAGACGATTTACAAAAAAGTTTAACCGAATATGGTGCTAACGTCGTAATTACCCCCAAATCTGAACATTTTACCCTCAGCTATGGAGGACTCTCTGTTCCTGGAGTTGATTACGAAATCAAACATTTGGATTACGACGTATTCACTACGATTCAAACTAGTCAAGATCTTAATATCCGAGAAATTGCGCCCAAAATAATTGGTTCTGTCGCTGGAATTAATAAACGTTATCTTATCATCGGAGTCGACTTTCCCAGCGAACTAAAAATTAAACCATGGTGGCGTATTGAAGGACTTCCGCCTGGTGACCGAGAAGTTATTATCGGTTCTGATCTGGCACGCCAAGAAAATCTGGTGGTTGGGAGTACTCTAGAACTTAATTACCAGAAATACCCTGTTGTCGGAGTGATGCAGGAAACAGGTGGCTCAGAAGACAATGGAGTGTTCACGAATTTTACGACGTCACGAATAATTACCGGACTAGACTCCTGGTCCATGATCGAACTCAATACGGCTGAACCGGATAAAACTGCAGCCCGCATGAATGAACTTTTACCTGAGGCCAAAGTCGCTGAAATATCCCAACTGGTTCAGGGTACCAAAGAAAGTGTCGATCGTTTTTCAAGTTTCTCTCTAATAGCTTCCACTCTCTTAGGCGTTATTGGCGTGTTGATTGTATTCGTTACGACAATGGGTAACATTAACGATCGCGTTGCCGAAATCGGTGTCTTCCGAGCTATTGGTTTTCGACGTCGCCATATTCTATCTATTCTAATTCGAGAAATTGCCTTGGTTAGCCTTGCTGGAGGGGTTCTCGGGTATCTCTTAGGTGAAATCGCTCCCACTCTACTCGGTCCAATCGCTTTCCAAAAAGCCGTTTCATTTCAATTTCATCCCTTGATGGCTCTGGTTGCAGTAAGCGCCTCTGTCTTAATCGGGATTGTCTGTATTATTTTCCCGGCTAGGCGGGCTGTTCAGTTAGATCCCTTAGATGCACTTTCCTATATCTAGTGAAGAGGTGAAGTATGAAGAAAAACACAAAAATGCTTATGATACTAACGGTTGTAGTCCTATCCATTATGGCTTTGGCTATCCCTAGATTTACAGGCCCCTCCGAATTCCAGGTAACCAATCAATCGTTAGTTGCATTCGAAGAAGCGCAGAAATCTGGCAAACCAATTTTCTTGGAGTTTTATGCAAAATGGTGACCCAGCTGTAGGAGCATGGAGCCCGTGGTGCTGGCTCTAGAGAAAAAATATAGCGATAATATAAACTTTATTATAGTAGATGTTGATGACCCGCAAGGACAGGTTCTTGCTCAGCAATTTGACATCAACTATATCCCTGCCTTTTTTGTGATTGATCAACAAGGGCAAATCACATACAACGATACTGGTCCTCAAAGTAAAGCTACTTTAGAAAACGCCATAAATTCCGGAAGTCCAAACAATAGCTGGTACGAATCCTTCTTCAAAGAAACAATTCCGAATGCTTTGGATGAAGGCGGGTTGTTAATCTTGGCTCTTGTTTTCTTAGGGGGATTAATGACCAGTCTGAGTCCCTGTATCTTGTCGATGTTACCCGTCATGTTGGGATATATCGGTGGCTTGGAAAAGCCTACTAAAACAAAAGGTTTTATCACGTCCGTTTCCTTTGTCCTAGGTTTGGCCGTTACCTTTGCTATTTTAGGTATAGTAGCATCGTTATTAGGTAAAGTATTCGGCCAAATTGGCTCGACATGGCTTTATATTATTGGTCTATTTGCGATTTTGATGGGATTACAGCTAATAGGGGTTATCAATATCAATTTACCGGGTTTAAAGGCTATGCCAGAGAAAAAGGGTGGAGTTTTAGGATCGTTTGGAGTAGGTTTATTATTCGGTCTGGTTGCTTCGCCCTGTGCTACTCCTGTTTTAGCAGTTTTGATGACTTATGTAGCGGGGCAAGGTGTCCTTTGGTATGGGGCTTTGTTGCTCTTCATCTATGGGCTTGGCCACGGGCTACCGTTAATTATTGCGGGCACCTTTACAGCCGTTTTAAAAAGTTTACCCCGCTTACAAAAATGGGGCCACACTATTACGTATCTAAGCGGCGCCCTACTCATCATTTTGGGTTTATACTTCCTTGTACGCACTGGTTTAGCATAAATACAAGGATACAGCTGATTGACAGAATTGCCCAGGTCAGTTGTTTCCTCATATAATGATCTTAGATAAGTTTTGGGACTGAGAGGAGTTTATTTGTCTATGAGGATATTACTAGTTGATGATGAAAAAAAAATTACGACCGTTCTCAAAGCCTATCTTCAACAGGAAGGCTTTCAGGTAAGCACGGCCATTAACGGGCTAATCGCTTTAACCATGTTTAAAGAAAATCCTTTTGATCTGGTTATCCTTGATTTAATGCTCCCTGGTATGTCTGGGACAGAAATTTGCCGCGAAATCCGCAAAATATCCTCCGTCCCTATTATCATGCTCACCGCTAAAGTCGAAGAAGAGGACCGCATCCAAGGATTAAGTATCGGTGCAGATGATTACATTACAAAACCTTTTAGCCCTCGTGAAGTGGTTGCCCGCGTCAGAGCTGTTTTACGTCGGACCAATAACGAAACTGCACCCCTTGCCGACGTAATTTCCTATGATAATGGCCTCACCATCGATAACATCCAGCATGAAATCCGGCTTAACGATCAGGAAATCTTGCTAACTCCAACCGAATTTAAGATCCTTGGAGCCTTAGCGAAAAACCCTGGACGGGTGTTATCTCGAGGTCAATTGGTAGAAATTGTTCAAGGGCACGACTTTGACGGAGATGACCGTGTGATTGATGCCCATATTAAGAAGATTCGGCAAAAGATCGAAACGACTCCCAGCAACCCACAAATTATTATGACCGTTTACGGTATCGGCTACAAGTTCAATCCAAGTGCGGGGGGATAAGAATGCGCACAAAATTGTTTCTTTCCACCCTGATCATCGCGATAATTACTCTAACCTTCAGCATGCTTTCCGTGAAACTTGTCTTCAACCAACAGTTTAGTGTTTATTTAACCCAGGCGAATGAAACAACCTTAGAGCAGTTACCCTTGCGTCTGAGTGCCCTTTATCAGACCAAGGGTACTTGGAATCCTACGTCTTTGAATGAAGTTGCTCACTCCCTCCCAATGGGGACCGTTGTTACTTTGACAGATCCAAACGGTAAGCTTATAGCCACGTTAAGCAACACCATGGAAGATATGATGCATGGACAAAGCGGAATGGGCATGGGTATGGGTATGGGTATGTCCTCCTATTCCACTACAAATTGGAAAACTAAAGACCTTACGGTGACAGGACCCCTCGGGACTTTAGCCATCGCCCATGTCCGCTATCCAGCGACCGCCCAGATTCTCAATCCCCAAGATGTCCGCTTCCAATCCGCAGTCTTTCGCTCTCTACTCTTCGCTGGAGGATTGGCGCTTCTATTTGGGATTATTCTCAGTTACTTTACAAGCCGTCAACTCGTCGCTCCTCTCAAACGATTAACGAAAGCTGCTGATCGTATTGGCCATGGGCACCTTGACGAACGAGTTGACCTTCGCTCCAAAGACGAGGTAGGGCAACTCGCGAACGCTTTTAATATGATGGCCGACAATTTGGATCGACAAGAAACCCTCCGCAAACAGTTTACCGCCGATATCGCCCACGAACTGCGTACTCCCTTAACCTCGATCAAAAGCTATATTGAAGCCTTCCAAGATAACGTCCTTCCAGCTAATCAAGAAAATCTCTCCTCCATTCATGAGGAGATTGACCGATTAGTAGACTTGTCCAGCGATCTAAAAGACTTAAATGTAGCAGAAATCGGTGGGTTACAGCTAAACCTTGAACCTGTGGACTTAAAGCATCTTCTTGAAAAAATCATTCGCAGCCTCAATCCCCTCATCCAGGAAAAGGAATTAACTCTCAATTGGAACGCCCCGGAAGAATCCGTGACTACGTCCGGGGACGAGCGCCTTCTGACCCGGCTTTTCTACAATCTGGTGCATAATGCCTATCGGTACTCAAACTCAGGCGGTCAGATTACAGTCGTGCTTACAAAAATACCGGATTTTGCTGAAATTAAGATTAGAAACACAGGTATTGGAATTTCGGAAGACGACCTCCCTTTAATATTCGAGCGTTTTTACCGTACCGACAAATCCCGGACCCGTGAGACAGGGGGAACCGGAATTGGTCTGGCGCTGGTCCGCCAGATTACGGACCTCCATCAAGGTACGATCACCGTACAGAGTAAAGTCGGCCATGAGACTGAATTCATCGTCCGGCTTCCAAAAGAGATAAAAGTGGCTGAGGAATGAATCCTCGGCCACTTTTATTTAGAACATTTACGATATCAGATTCATATGTAAGCCCATTTGATTTGATCTCTGCATATCCCCAGAATCATTATTTTTCACTAAGTGCTTCCTTTACAAGGGATTGCAGAGCCGGATCCTTTAGCATAGCGGAAAAGGTCGTTTTCATTCATGGATCTGACATTATCTGTACCATTGGCTTATACATGGGGGATATAAAGTATAGATATACGAACCTGTTTCGTATATAATCCAAATATGGCATATAATGCGAACTAATTTCGGATAATCATCGTTACCCGAAATATCCGTACCCACGCATTCCTTTTGGGTCTTTGAACTTCTGTATTCTTATCATGCTTCATAATTGATTGTTAGTCTTTGTAGTTTCGTAAATGAATGTGAAATGAATGTTTCGGAAGGAATGGAGAAAATGAGAAAAAACCTCTATTAGGGAGGTCTTTCTAAATCTTATAATGAATCAAAATCAAAATGACTAAAATCTTAGTTCTTTTTTTATATTTTTTGCCCAATACCTAGCATCGTAATGACAAACATTTTCAGGGTCTTCTCTTAACAATTCTGGTCACAAGGTCTATCCATTCTCCATAGCTGCGTTCAATGGATTGGAAACGATAGAGTTTAACAGCAACGTGACATTTTTCGTTGGCGAGAATGGCTCGGGAAAATCAACACTCCTTGAAGCCATTGCCTATAAAAGTGATTTCAACACAGCTGGTGGAGGAAGGAATAACTATTATGAAGTCCCTTCCTCTGAATCAGCGTTAGGTGATTTTATAAGGCTTTCCTGGGCCCCGAAAATTACGAATGGTTTTTTTCTAAGGGCGGAAAGCCTCTACAATTTTGCATCTCATATTGATAGTCTTGGTCCAGAAGCTTATAAGTCTTATGGAGGAAAATCACTACATAAACAATCTCATGGAGAATCATTTCTGTCACTATTCACCAATAGGTTTGGAAAACAAGGAATTTACCTTTTAGATGAACCCGAGGCGGCTCTTTCACCAGCTCGCCAACTCACCTTGTTGAGGATCCTAAGGGAATTAGAACAAGAGGGTCAATCCCAGTTTATTATTGCAACTCATTCTCCAATTATTCTGGCTTATCCAGATGCACAGATTCTTGATTTCGATACTTCACCGGTTTCTCAAACAACATACGAAGATACCTCTCATTATCAGATTACCAAAGGATTTTTAGAAAATAGAGGTCGTTATTTACTGAAACTCTTCGAAGAGTAGAGTCCACATATCCACATATCGGAGTATGATTTTTAGATAAATGTTTTTAGGGGTTGTACTCTACTCAGAGGAAGAAACATTTGAGTCCAGAAGATATATTTAATTTCATATTTTAAAGGGAGGAAGTTTTGATCTTGATTATAAGGTCGTTAGATGAATCGGACTTCATACCAATAATTTCTGTAGTCGACGAATGGTGGGCTGGTCGTCAAATGACGGATATGCTCCCCAAATTGTTTTTTACACACTTCAAGGATACAAGTTTCATTATCGAGACAGATGGTAAGATAGTTGCTTTCCTAATTGGTTTTGTATCTCAAAGCTACTCGAATGAAGCCTATATTCATTTTGTTGGGGTTCATCCGGATTATAGAAAACAGGGGCTGGGGCGGAAATTGTACGAGTCTTTCTTTGACAAAGTGGCAACAAAAGGCTGTAGTATCGTTCGAAGTATTACCTCTCCTGTTAACAAGGGTTCGATATGTTTTCACACTAGTATGGGATTCCAAATTGCAGAAGGTGGTTCCCTAGTTAATGGGATTTTGATAAACACAAATTACGACGGACCCGGTAAGGATAGAGTGCTATTTTCTCGACAATTATATAGTTTAATCTAATTCCGCATTTGGGGAGTGCGGATACATCATATAAACAGAGCGTTTGGTTTAAATCAGGGTCATCTTTAAGATAAAAATAGAATTGAATCTTAAAGATTGAGGGAGTGGAGATATGGAAATTACATATAAAAATACGAAAGAATTTACCGCAGTACAACTAAGAACCTGTTTCTTTTAGTGGAATGGAGTTCGAGCAATTATCCTGATAAGCTCCAAATGGCTATGAAAAACTCGCATACAGCAAAAGTTAGAGGAGTAGGCTCTACCTTGATAAAGGAGATGGTAATAGAATTTGCTGAATCCTATGGGGGTTAACCCCGGGCTGTTGCAATTTACTTACTGCCCGGCACATTAATACCGGAGGTTATACCTAACTGATTTTGAATATTTGTTTCTGGAAGTTGATCTAATAAAGAAGAACTGCCGGAAGGACCGGATTCTCGCGAACTACCGGAAGCGGTACCTGATGATAAGTTCGATTCTACGTTTGAAGGTTGCCCGTGCTCATCTATAGGACTGGTTTTACTTGGGGCATTTTCACTATAAGAATCCGAATAGTTCCCTTGTCGGTTTTGTATTACCTCTAAGTTTTCTTCAGGAAAGAGGCTGGGGACACTAATTTTCGCATCATTGAGAGCTTTTTGCACATCATTACGAAGTGTATCCGGTTGGATATCCACACCTTTTTGCTGAGAGCGTTCGTAAATCAAATAACTGTTAATGGTCATCCCATGTTTCCGGGCTTCCAGTTGGATTTCCTCGTCGGCTTTACCCACAACCACAATTCCGTAAAGGTTTCGGCGAAGCAATTCATCCCGGATGGTGTTCCGGAGTTTTTCGGTATCGATAATTTGGTCACCCCGGCTGTTGAGTGGAACCACTCTGGCTAAAACCAGGTTTTGTGTTTTGTTCAGAGTTCCTTTGTTATGGACATTTTCCAGGATTAAATCAACCGCTTGATAGACATCCATTCCTTTAACAGACAATCCTTCTAAAATAGTTGAAGCACCATTTACATTTTGTGCATTAATAACTTTGCCTTCTCTGTTTATTAATAATTCTATTCCTTGATTAATATCTAGAGCGACTGCGGCTACCGCCATATTAGGAATGTATAATAAATAAAAAACGCTTATACTCAGAACTAGTAATAAAACCGCTGCGGCTGATGCATATTTTAAGGCGAAATTTTTGAATTGGGATAAACTATTGGGCTTGAGATTAACTTCAATCTTCTGTCCTACTAGAGGTAATTCTTTTGGAGTAGGAATCTCGAAAAAGTCGCCTTTTTCTGTGTAAATGACAGTGATTTTTTTTGAGGTTCGCATTACGATGCCTTTGGTTTGTTCCATTGTCCTACACCTACTCCCTAAGTTGTGCTGGAATCTTGGTGAAAGTTCTTAACGGATAAAATTCTGGTTCAGATAGGATGAGTGCCAAGGCAATCAGATATTTCCGGCCCTTCTCCAATACTTTGCGTTTTACTCCGGTCAATAATCCCAGTTCTTTAATCGGTAATAGTTTGAGTTTTTTAAGATGGGTCATCAGACTGGGGTTATCACTTAAGGATAAAGTTACCCTTATTAGGGTTTCCCTGCTATCCCTATGTTTGGGAGACACTTTGACCAAATCATCTAAGGTAACCCCATACTCACCTAGCATACGGACATAATTTTCCACCACTTCCGCCAAGACCTCTATGTTCTCTTTTGCTTGATATTGTTCTTGGGAAACGTCAAGATCATAACGGCTCATTTCCTCACCCTCCGGATCCATTGGGGAGAGGGATAAATGTTGATGTTTTCCTTCTTTGCGAAAGTAATCAATTAACCTTCTGCGGATTACCATTTGCACGAAACTGTGAAAAGAAGACCCTTCCTGAGGGTTAAAGTTATCTATTGCTTCATTAAAAGCTATAAGTGCAATGCTTAGCTCATCATCGTTATCCCAGGTCAAGAACCTGTTACATACTTTAGAGCTTACCTTAACTATAAATTGTTTGTGAGATCTTATGAGTTCCTCACGAGCTTGCCTATTACCACTTTTAGCTGATATTAAAGTATCTTTTAAAACCTTTTCTTGCACTTTTATCACTCCGCTTATCAGTTCATTCGTAAAATCAAGAACTTTTCGAGGGGTAGAATAAAAAATTATATAACTATTTTTAGACATCATGTTACAACGAATTAATATATTATTGGATTTAAATGAAGTGCCTACCCCTCAAAAAGTACTTAACCTAAACGAACAACTGGATGAATATGGGGGTGGTGAAAAATTTATAGACAAAATCCAAAAAACGTTATTTTTTGTTTCAATTTTTATCAAAAGCTGTATTTATAATTTAAGAGAGGATGATTTTTGTGAAAATAATTAAGAACACTCTTTTGGTTAGTTCATTATCACTTGGCTTAATAGTTGGGACAGTAGGTATTATAAGTGCTGCCACTTCAACAGACTTCCAAGAAAAAGTTGCTGCATCGCTCAAACCTGATACGATGGCTGTAGAGATGAATGCCGACTCTCAAACTGCAGTTACACATACTGGTGCTAATGGAAACTCAGCTGCTATGGAGATGAATGTCGGTCAAAACATTCATAGCCAACCATTGGACACCAATATCCAACAATTGGCTCCTCAACAACTGGAATCCAGTCAAAGCGCTCCTCAGCAACCAACACCCCAAAAACCTTCCAGCCCAAAACCATCTCTCCAAAATGTTCTCCAACTACAGCAAAATGTTCTAATACCTGTTAATGTTAATACTAACGGGTACTTCAAAAATACCTTGGGTGGAAGCCAGATATCCGGTCAATGGTCTCTTAACATGGGCATGTGAAAAAGATTTCTCCATTTTTGAGAAAGAAGTTCTTGCTAGCTATTCACACAAAAAGAGGGCTGGTCAATTTCGACCAGTCCATTCTCATTCTCAATTTTTAACCGTGGGTATGGAAGCTAAAATTAGTATCAGCACCAGCGAAACAACCTGAAAAGGAAAAGTGTAAACAGGAACAGCTAAAGCAACCGATATCCAGGTATCCCTTCCCGCTGCTGTCAGGTTTTGCATAATTATGCTGCTACCGGACAAAAAAGCGGCTGATGATTGTTATATTTTCTTGGAGCTTGCCCAGCAGCTTGTGATCTTTGAATTGTTCCGGGTGGACCGGCTTTTTGTTTTTTGGCCTTAAATAACGGTAATAAAAATTTCTGAATATTTTCATGGTTTCTCAAGCATTATCTGTTTTCCTCTCTTCATAAAGGTGTCTGCTACCCTCTTATTTGTTACGCCTAAAGACTTCTATTAACTCAACAATTCCCCAGGCAATCACCGCGAAAACCATCATCCCTACAATCGACGCCGGCTCTAAAATGCCCTTTATGTTATCCATTCTAACTGTCTCGGTTCTGAATATACCCAAGAAAGGATCTAAAAAGGCATTAGTGATAGAATATATCAGCGATACAAACCCGTTCTGCGGATTCGCAGCTAAGAGCTTAAACATGAATCTAAATGCCAATAAGACTTCTAAAACACCAAGAATGTAATAAACGGCGCTTTTTACCTGAAGACAGCCCTTATCATGTGACATGAATTCACATCCGTTTCTTCAAAATGATATGCTTACTTTTCCTTATATTTCCCATAATACGTATAGAATATTATCTTTTCTTACCCTTTCCTTTCGATGGAAATTTATCCGTTTCTCCAGGGTTAAGCCAACTATTAAAAAAGTTAGGGTCAATACCAAAATTGTTTAAAGATTCATTGTTTCTATCCGGTTTTTTATCGTCCTTTTCATCAGTGAAAGATGGATACATTTTTCCAGAGTTAAGCCAGTAATTTGAGGGTATTTTAAATGGAACGACGGGTTTGTTACTCAAAGCCCGGGAGAGGACTTCCCGGAACACAACAGCCGGCCCTGATCCTCCAGAGATCGTAAGATAGTGCTCCCGGTCAGTTTTGTCATATCCCATCCAAATAGCAGCGGTAAGCTCTGGAGTGTAACCGACGAACCAGACATCTTTAACCCCTTTGATACCGGCAAATTCTTTTGTATGTGGAAGCTCTACGGAGCCGGTTTTCCCGGCTGTTGGGCGACCGAAAGCAGCATTTTTGCCGGTCCCGTTGTCAACGACATTTTTTAACAGAAATGTCATGGTATAGGCGGTGCTTTGATCTGTGATTTTAACCGCTTCCGGTTTCGCCTGGGTCAGAACATATCCGTCAAATGTTGTAATCTTCGTAATCGCATAAGCTTTGTTCATCACGCCCAAATTCGCAAAGCCGCTGTAGGCTTGAGCCATTTGCAAGGGAGATACCCCGGTAGAAAGTCCCCCAAGGGCCAGGCTCAAAGTTCGGTCCTCTTTAGTGAGAGGAACCCCGGCCCGCTGGGCAAATGCCATACCGGTATCCAGACCGATTTCATTCAGGAGCCAGACTGCAGGGATATTCCAAGAATTCTGAAGGGCTTCCTGCATTGTGACATAGCCCCGGGTTTGGTAATCCCAGTCCGTAGGTTTATAGCCGTTTAAATTAAGCGGGCCGTCATATAGAATTGAATAAGGGATATATCCTTTTTCCAGAGCCGGACCATAGACTGACAAGGGTTTAAAGGAGGAACCCGGCTGACGTTTAAGTTGGGTGGCATGGTCAAACCCCCGGAACAAACTTTCTCCCCGGTAACCGACAAGCCCCCGAATTCCACCGTTATGTTGATCGATGATCGCAATACCGCTTTGCACGATCTGATCAGACTTACCGGGAGGGAAAAAACGGTTGTCATGATACACATCTTCAGCAGCTTTTTGAACAGCTTGGTCCATCTGAGTATAAATTTGCAGTCCGCTACCCAGGATTTGATCTTCCGTAAAACCATAGCGGGAGATAGCCTCTTCGATGACGTAATCCACATAGGGAGCATACTTGCCGGAGAGTTCCCCGTCCGGGCCCTTTTTCAAGTTAATCGGTTGGGCCTTAGCCTTTAGGTATTCAGACTCTGAGATATAAGTTTGTTCTTTCATTAAGGATAGTACTAAATTGCGGCGCTCCAAAGCCTTATCTTTGCTTTTCAAAGGAGAGTAAATGCTGGGAGCTTTCGGAAGGCTGGCGAGCAGGGCTGCTTCTTCCAGGCTGAGGTCTTGAACGTTTTTGCCAAAATAAAAACGGGCGGCATTTTGAATTCCCCAACGACCTTCGCCAAAGTAAATATGATTCAGATAAGACTCAAGAATCTGATTCTTGGTTAAGGTCAATTCGATCTTTAAGGCATAAGCCGCTTCCTTAAATTTTCGCCTAAGTGTCTTATCAGAAGGCAGAAAGAGATTTTTAGCTAATTGTTGGGTTATTGTGCTTCCCCCCTCTGAAAAATCCCCTGATTTGAGGTCATGGGCCAAGGCCCGCAGGATTGACCAGACATCAACACCTTTATGTTCATAGAAACGACGGTCTTCGACAGCGATTATTGCCTCACGCATTTGGAGCGGTACCTTATCAATGGAAACTGGCTCAATTTTGGAAGAGGAAAGCTGGGAAACCTTATTCCCTTTTTGGTCATAGATGAAGGTTGGATGAGCAAGTGGGCTCTCCAGTTTGCTTACGTCCAGGGAAGCAACCCAGAAAGCGATTCCTCCGGTGGCTAACAGAAATCCGAGCAGTGCAGTAAGGGCAAACCGTCGCCTAAATTTAGGGTTTTGCCAAAACTTTGAAGTCTTGAGGCGGTCTAGTCTTTTATGTACTGAAGAACGTAAACTTATGAATAAAGATTTTAACTTATCAAGCATAGCTTCCTCCTCTTTCACCTGTGATAGTCAGATGTCATTTGAAACCGGGCTCAAAGAAAAAGACCATCTGTCTGAGACGGATTGGTCTTGAGCAAAGCTATATATTAAATACGTGAGTAAGCCAAAGTTTAAGGGGGTTAAATTGGTGGCAAGTGAACAGCCGGCTGGCCAGAGTTGGCAAAGAACTGGGATTAACCAGGAGTAATCACATTATGAATTGCTTCCATTAAGGCGCTCAAATCCAAAGGTTTCTTCAACACCACATGGGCACCGTGACTCTTGGCGATGTCTTCAATGTTTTCTTTGCCACTGAGCATAATGACCGGGATTTCCCAGGTAGCACTATACTTTTTAAGCATTGTTAACATTTCAATTCCTGTCATCTCGGGCAGCTGGTAATCCAACAGGATTAGAGAAGGTTTTTCCGCAAATCCGGCAATCTTTAAGCATTCCCGCCCGTCGGCTGCACTTTTAGTTCTGTAGCCCGATTCACCTAAAAATTCTTGTAACATATTCCTGATGGTACATTCGTCATTCACAATTAGGATGTATTCAGCCACTAAAAGACCGCCTCCATTACTTCAGTGCACTTTTCTGCCTAGGTCGAAGCTTAAGTAACACTGTTTATATCAATACCTAACTAAAACATGTAATCGCAACTGTCATTCCCAATAGGATTACCGATAAAGATAAAACTTGTCATTAATCTTTTCCTACATCAACCCCATTTAAACTATAATCCTTTGAATCTCGAAGTATGGCCAGAAAGCAATTAAAGTTGCCACCAAACCGGGAACATCGACGACAGACCATCCTTCCTTTCGAAGCTAATAATACCTGAGAAATATTAAGCAGCTTTTACCAAACCTTGAAAATTTATTTCGTAAATGTTAATGAATGTTACAACAAAGCGATCCTGAGACAGACAGAGACATAAAAACACCAACGGCTTTCGAACAATAGTCGATAACCGTTGGCATAGTTCACAAATAAACGAATCTTAACCTCTGACTATGGCGAACCGCAGTTTCAAGAACCTGATCGCCTTTCAGCTGGCAAACTGTCCCGTCTGGATCAATGCGATAAATTTTCAGCTCACCACTGTCCTTTGTCCATTCGAGACAGCACTCGTGACAATAGTAACGTTTGCGGCCGATCCGGCCAGTGTCGTGCGCACCGCACAAGGGACAAGTCAATGCTATCAACTCCCTAATAACTTGTGTTTAGTCCGATAGGATATATCAAAAGATGGAAAGCTTATGTAAAAAGTTGTCCCCTTCCCTAACTGGCTTGCCACATCTATGTTGCCGCCTTGTAACTGAACCAGTTTTTTCACAATTACCAGCCCCAGACCACTCCCTTTTTCCTGCATGTGATCAGCACGTTGATTCTTGATCCGGTAAAACCTTTTCCAAATGTGCGGCAAATCCTCGGGCGATATGCCAATACCATTATCCTCAATGCACAGTTCCACTTTACCTTGTCGGGTCTCTACGCCAACCTTGATGGTGCCGTTCTCAGTAGCCCTGGTCGCATTCTTCAGTAGATTCCTGATAACCTGTTCCATCCGGTCAGCGTCCCCGAGCACGATGGCTTTTTCTGTTTTTTGGTCCAACAGGATCGAGGTATTCGTGCGCTTGGCCAGAGGCTCCATGGACATGGCCACACCGTGGGCCAAGGCGTTCAAGTCTACAGGTAGTTTTTCAACCGTTAGATTGCCGCTTTCCAGACGGCTTAATTCCAAGATGTCATCTATCAGCCTGCTGATATGAACCGTTTGCGTGTAAATCGTGTCTAAATACCTCTCCTGTATTGCCTCATCTTGCACAATACCATCGCGGATGGCCTCGACAAAGCCTTGCACAGCAGTCAGCGGGGTACGTAACTCATGCGATATCTCCGCAAATAAACGGGCTCTTTCTTCTTCCATCCTGCGACTTTCGGTCTGTACCTTCTGCAGTCTTTCCGCCAATTTGTTAAGCTGGCCGCCGAGGTCGTTGATTTCATCCAGAGGCTGGTCCTTATCGCTCAACACATAACTCCCTCTGCTGATCTCTGCCACTGTGGTAGTCAAACGGGAAATTGGCCTGGAAATGTACATAGCCAGGTAAACGGAAATGAAAATAATAATCAGCAGGATGACCATTCCCCCGATAATCATGTACAAACGCATTTTGCTTAAAGCAAGGTCGAGATTAAATGATTTCTTTTCCAGCAGGATACCGTTTTTAATGGCATCCTTGTTGTTCCCCATGGGCACAACTGCAGCAAAGATGGGCTGATCGGTATCAGTATCCACTGTCTGGGTCGTCGCAATTGGACTTTTTTTGAGTATATCGATGTATTTTTCTTCTATCTTGCTACCGGGCACCATTTCCTGCTCTGCCGAGGTGGCCGTAATCTTTCCTTCCATGTCAAAGATCGTAATCTTAGCGTCAAAGATATCAGCCAGATATTTCAAGAAGTCCTGTTGTGCCTGGACCTGAGTGCTTGTTCGCTTGTCAGGTGGAATACTCCACGCGCTGTCCGTCTGCTGGAGTAAGGCAAAGTTTACTCGTTTGGCCTCACGTAACAATTCCTGTTGGACCTGATCATAGCTTACCTGCTTTACCACAAAGCTGGAAAATATCATCAGGCCAATCAGAGCGATAACAAAGGCCGTTATATTGGTAAACAAAATCCTTGTGTAAAGATTTTTGTTGAATTGTTCCTGTAGTAAGCGTTTACTAATAAGCCAGAACCGACGTAGGGCACGGATTACCAACTGAAGTTTTTCCCTGCCCTGCTGTAGATAAGTATTCACGGCGTGGTCTCTCCCCCTTTGGCAGGAGGTGTAAATTGGTATCCCACACCCCATACAGTTGTCAAGTATTCAAACGGCAAAGGTGCCAGCTTGGTCCTCAGCCTGCGAATGTGGACATCTATCGTACGCTCATCACCGAAGAAATCATATCCCCAGACAGCCGCCAGCAGCTCCTCTCTGCTGAAAACCCGGCGAGGATTCTGGGCCAGGTAATAGAGCAAATCGTATTCTCTGGGAGTGACTTCTATTTCTTGACTATCAATCAAAACTGTCCTGGAATCGGCGAAGATTTCCAGCCCGGGATATTTCAATTTCCAATTCGTCGCTGCATCCACAGGTTGGGTACGGCGCAGTAGCGCTTTGATTCTGGCTACCAGTTCCCGGGGACTGAAAGGTTTGGAAACGTAGTCATCGGCTCCCATTTCCAGTCCTAAAACACGATCTGCTTCCTCTCCCTTGGCTGTAAGCATGATTATGGGAACCATGCGTACCGCCCTTAAATTGCGACATAGAGTAAGCCCGTCCTGACCCGGAAGCATGATATCCAGTATTACCACATCAGGATTTTCCCGATCGAATGCGGCTAGAACCAAGTCACCGTTGCTTACCCCGATGACTTTAAAACCTTCCCTTTCACCATATAACGTGACCAGTTCCAATACGTTTTGGTCGTCGTCAACTATCAAAACTTTACCACAATACGCCATTTCTCCCTCCCTCAGCGGTATCCTTTTCCATCTATGTATTTGATGGGATGGTACCGATCTTTCCTCTGAATTGTACTAATTGCCTATAATTCTGGTTATATTGGCATTTACTATCACGGAGCTATTACCGGAGGAGATCAGCATTTTGATACTGATTTCCTACTATATCACCAATCCCAACATCACTGATATTTCGATTTAAAGAGCTTCCTGGTTCAACAAGGTCGAAACTCGCTGTTGATTTATTCCAAATCACTTTGTAAATTGCAGATGAAATTTTAATAAAATCACCTTCATAGACATCAGTTCCATTGGCATCATGCAAACCGGTCCACTGTAGCAATTCAAATTTTCCGGCTGGTTCCCACGAACGACCGGGCACACTTACGGCAAATGGAACCAGAGTTTGTGTATCAAATGTTATAGCTTGTGGCTTAAATATTTTCTGCCTAACCTTGTCCCAAACTCTAAATTTAATTTCCTTCAATTTTTGTTACCTCCTTTGTAACTTCCATAATATCTCCAATTAGTTGTACGAAAGGATAATTGACGTTTAAGGGGTTCATCTCAAAAGAGTCAGGCGAGGTTGGTAAGTCGTCACTAGACCGTTCCGGAGGTTTATAGTTTGTCCTTCTCTCAATAATGCGTAAAGGGTCCCACGTTGAACTAGACGTAGGACCCTTTACAGAAGATTTTTTCTCTCTGGGAAGCGCTTCCGAAGTTAGCTGACAGATTCGGGCTAAAGAGACAGCCCTACCGGCAAAAGCCGGATTCACCCCAAAATGATGGGTCCCCCGTTTCCACTTGTGCTGAACTCAGCGCGTCTTTAACTATTTAGTCGGAACGACTGACAACCTCTATCATTATTATAAGTTGTTAGTTAAGAATATGTCAACCCTTTGGCACTAGGAATATACTTCCTGTGCTAGCTAGGTGTTAAGAATTGGTAGATCGTTATTATGGTAATCCGATTAGTGGGTGAAAGCTGTTCCAAAAATACTTAACAGATGGTCGTAAATGCTCAGCAATTTATCGTAAGAGGTGAGGAGCTTAGCGTACATTCTATTCACCGTTTGTCCTTCGTCCGTAGGAGCAGCAGCTTCATTTTCTACCGCTTCCTCTTCCTCCACTGGCGCAGCGGTTTCATTTTCTACCGCTTCCTCTTCGTCCACTGGAGTGGTAGTTCCGCAATTTATCACCTGGCCATGGTCCGTTGTGGTAGTAGCAGTTTCGCTGTTTGCCACTTGTTCATCGCCGTCAGATATGGCGACTTGTCCACCCATCAGGGGGATAATCTGCGCTGCAGCTTTATCCAGAATACCTAAGTTGGATAAGGGTAATAGGCCCTCCTGAACTCCCCTTTGCATGGACATACTGGCATTCCTGTCTGCATTGGGCTGTAATTCATGAGCACTGACAGGCATTAATGTCGCGAAAGTCATAACTGATGTCATCATAGAACCTAAGGCAATCTTTGCTAATTTATCTTTTGTTATAAACATAAATCTTTCCTCCTTGGCTTAATAAGATTTAGGAACACTCTCGTTGTTTCAGCGCAAGAAAACACAATTCTACCTTCGTAAATTTCTAACATTAAATCATTTTATAGAATTTGCATAGATTATCGCCTCCTCCCTGGAGATTTGAACTACTCCTCCTCTCGAAGCCAATTATACTGGAGGCATATTAAATGGCATTTACCAAACTATGAAATTGTTTTGCGAAAATGTGAATAAATGTTACAAGACAAAGATCATCCCAGAGACAGACATTTGAAGGCATAAGAATGCCAACGGTTTCCGAAGTAATAGCCGATGCTTACAAAAACACCGGATTTTGCCGTAATTAAGATTAGAAACACAGGTATAGTCATCTCAGAAGACGACCTGCCTTTAATATTCGAGCGTTTTTACCGTGCTGACAAATCTCGGACCCGTGAGACAGGGGGAACCGGAATTGG
>LADV01000047.1 GCA_000961805.1 Peptococcaceae bacterium BRH_c23
CGGAACGACTCAGTCAAGCAATGCGGGGGGCGGATTATGTTATCCATGCAGCCGCGCTGAAACAAGTCCCAGCAGCTGAATATAATCCAATGGAGTGTGTCAAGACAAACATCCATGGGGCTCAAAATGTTATTAAAGCTGCAATCGAAAATGAAGTGGAGAAAGTTATCGCGTTGTCGACAGATAAAGCTGCTAATCCCATCAATTTATATGGAGCTACTAAACTTGTATCTGATAAGTTATTTGTTGCCGCAAACAATATTACTGGTGGTCATAGAACGCGTTTTTCGGTCGTGCGGTACGGTAATGTTGTAGGTTCGCGCGGTTCTGTAGTTCCATTCTTTAAAAAATTAATTACTGAAGGTGCCAAGGAAATTCCCGTTACCGATCCGAGGATGTCAAGGTTTTGGATCAGTCTACAAGATGGAGTTAACTTTGTGCTGCGCAACTTCGAACGAATGCAGGGTGGGGAGGTATTCGTGCCCAAAATTCCATCCATGAGAATTACTGACTTAGCCGAAGCCATTGCTCCGGGAATGCCTGTTAAAGTTATAGGTATTCGCCCAGGAGAGAAGCTCCATGAGATTATGGTGCCTGCCGATGACTCTCATTTAACGTTAGAATTTGAGGAGCACTATGTGATTAAGCCTGCCATCAGCTTTACGTATCCTATAGATTATTCGACCGATGTTACTGGAAATAAGGGAAGCCTCGTAGCGCCTGGGTTTGAATACAATTCTGGAACGAACCCAGATTTTCTGACCGTCGAACAGCTAAGGGAGATGAATGAACAATCATGAAATCAATCCCTTACGGAAGACAAGATATTACTCAAGCGGATCTTTTAGCTGTCCAAGAGGTCTTAACCTCCGATTGGTTAACTCAAGGACCGGCTATTGAGCAGTTTGAGAAAAAAGTCGCTGATTACTGTGGAGCTAAGTATGCGGTTGCGCTCACCAGTGCTACTGCCGCCTTACACCTTGGCTGCCTAGCCTTGGATTTGGGTTTAAATGAGGTTTTGTGGACCTCGCCGAATACCTTTGTGGCCTCAGCCAATTGTGGACGCTATTGCGGAGCAAAGGTGGACTTTGTCGATATCGATCCTCAGACTTATAACTTGAGCGTTACTGCCTTGGAAGAAAAGCTTGAGCTTGCTAAGCGAAATGGAGAGTTACCGAAGGTCGTAATTCCAGTACATTTTAGTGGACAGTCCTGCGAAATGGAACGAATCGCCGAGTTGGCCAAGCTTTACGGCTTTAAGATTATGGAGGATGCTTCTCACGCCTTAGGCGGACGGTATCAAGGGTCCAATGTCGGCGCCTGTGAATACTCTGACATGACAGTATTTAGTTTTCATCCCGTTAAAATTATTACGACTGGTGAAGGTGGCATGATCCTTACCAATCGAAGAGATCTATATGAGAGGCTTCTCCGATTACGCTCCCATGGAATTACCCGTGATTACGATCTTGTGCGGAGAAATTCTGATGGTCCATGGCATTATCAACAAATTGAACTAGGCTATAATTATCGAATGACTGACATCCAGGCTACATTGGGAATTAGTCAAATGTTGCGGCTAGATAAATTTGTGGCGAGACGAAATATGTTAGCAGAGCGTTATAATAATGCGCTGAAAGATTTACCACTCCTTTTACCTGGGCAAAGCCCTGAAGTATATTCGGCTTATCATTTGTATGTTATTCAACTTAAATTGGATGAGCTGGTTAAATCACGTAAAGAAGTCTTCGGGGAATTAATAAGTGCGGGAATAAATGTAAATGTTCACTATATTCCTGTGCACACTCAACCTTACTATCGTAATCTGGGTTTTAATGAAGGGGACTTTCCACAGGCTGAGAAGTATTATGCAGGGGCTATAACGCTGCCATTATATTATGGTTTGTCTGAAGAAGATCAGGATTATGTCATAAATAAGGTAAATGAGGTTGTAACTCATTCTGAAGAAAGTAGAAATTTCCAAGGGCGTATTTAATGATATATTTGAAAGGCGGTCCTTAATATGGAATATAAGAAGATGTTAAGCAGAATCAAAAGTTTATACTTGGAAAATGCTAATATAATTAAATATTTAAAGGATCTTGATAGGAGCAACACTAATTTGATTGAAGACATAATGATAAGTTATGATTTTCAGGCAGGGACGTATTACCAAGAATACAAAAAAGATCCATCATTAAAAGACAAATATTGCTCATATCTAGCAAATGTTATCAATAATTTTGGTCATTATAAAACTTTATTGGAAGTAGGGGTTGGAGAAGGAACCACATTAGGGCCATTGCTTCAATGTTTAAATAACAAGCCTGATAAAGCCTATGGATTTGATCTTTCTTGGTCCAGAATAAAATATGCTAATAAATTTCTCGAAGAACTAGGAATTAGAAATGTTGAATTATTTACAGGAAACTTATTTGCTACTCCACTAAAGGATAATTCGATTGATATAGTTTACACTTCCCATTCGATTGAACCTAACGGAGGAAAAGAAAAGGAGGCATTAATTGAGTTATATCGCATAACTAATAAGTATTTAGTTATGCTGGAACCTTCCTATGAATTTGCTTCTATCCAGGCTAAAGAAAGAATGTTAAGTCACGGGTATGTGACAAAACTATTTTCCACGGCAGTAGAACTTGGTTTCAATGTTATCGAACATAGATTATTTGAAATATCGTCCAATCCGTTAAATCCGACAGGGTTAACTATTATTAAAAAAGAGTTTAATTCAGAGTCCTTAAATCCTCTATGTTGTCCTTTGACAAAGACAGATCTTATCCATAGGAATAACGCTTACTTTTCGGAGGAAAGCCTTTTAGCCTATCCGATAATCGATGGCATACCATGTTTGATGGCGGAAAGTGCTATTGTTGCTACCAAGTTTATAGAATAAGGTTTGTGATTAAAGGGATAAACTGAAAATAAGACTCAATAAGCAAAAAGCCAGTTACTGGAATATCATAGATTGTATCTATTTTATAAAGATATTTATGGAGGATTTATGAAAAAATACAAAACTGAGCAGGAAAGATTTTGGGCTGGTCAATTTGGTGACGAGTATATTAAGAGAAACGACAACGAAGCAATAATCGCCAGTAATATTGCCATGTTTTCTAAAATACTGGATGGCATTAAAAATGTTGAGTCAGTGATCGAGTTTGGAGCTAATATCGGCTTAAATTTGATAGCCGTAAAAAGTCTTCTTCCTAATACTGAAATCTCTGCTATTGAAATTAATCAAAAGGCAGTCTTAGAGTTGCAGCAACTAAGTGAGAAAATAACGATCTATCATAAATCAATACTCGATTTCATACCTGAATATAAACGGGATTTTGTATTGATTAAAGGTGTGTTAATTCATTTAGACCCAAACTGTCTTCAAGATGTATACGATAAACTTTATCAAACAAGCAATCGTTATATCTGTATTGCAGAATATTATAATCCAGTTCCTGTAGAAATTTCGTATCGAGGACATGAGGGGAAACTTTTTAAAAGGGATTATGCTGGGGAAATGCTCGAAAAATTCAAGGATTTAAGTTTAATAAAATACGGGTTTGCCTATCATAGAGATCCTTCATTTCCTCAAGATGATCTAACTTGGTTTCTATTTGAGAAAAAGTGACTTATATGCTTTTTGGTTCATTCTGATTTTAATTAAAACATGTTGTTTTTGGGGAGTTTTGAATATGAGTTCTAAGATGAAGGTTGGAATTATCGTCCAGGCTCGGATGACGTCAACACGGTTACCAGGAAAAGTGCTTAGGCCTGTGCTGGGTAAGCCACTTTTAGAATATCAGATAGAACGGCTTCAGCGGGTTCGTCGCGCGGATGAACTTATTATCGCAACAACGACCAAGGACACGGATCAGCCGATTGTCGATTTAGCTGAACGGTTGGGAATTAAGGTCTTTCGAGGATCAGAAGAGGATGTACTATCACGCTATTTCTATGCGGCTCAGGAAAATGATTTAGATGTCGTTGTTCGTATCACTTCAGATTGCCCACTCATTGATCCGGTGGTGATTGACCGCGTTATTAGTGCATTTCTAGATAAAACGGTCAACAGTGACTATGTTTCGAATTGCTTGACCAGAACGTTTCCCAGGGGGATGGAAACCGAGGTCTTCCCGTTCGGTCTCCTAGAAACGGTCCAGAAGAGGATGTACTATCACGGTATTTCTATGCGGCTCAGGAAAATGATTTAGATGTCGTTGTTCGTATCACTTCAGATTGCCCACTCATTGATCCGGTGGTGATTGACCGCGTTATTAGTGCATTTCTAGATAAAACGGTCAACAGTGACTATGTTTCGAATTGCTTGACCAGAACGTTTCCCAGGGGGATGGAAACCGAGGTCTTCCCGTTCGGTCTCCTAGAAACGGTATATCGGGAAGCGATTGAGAAGCCATGCCGTGAACACGTCACCCCGTATATTTATGAAGATTGCCAGAGATTTAGCCTATTGAACGTTGCCTTTCAGCGTGATGAAAGCCAACAACGGTGGACGGTGGACACTCCAGAGGATTTTGAACTGATAGAGCGAATTATTGCAACACTCTATCCGATCAATCCCTTATTCGAATTGGAAGATGTCTTGGCTCTAATGAGCGCTAATCCAAACTGGTTAGAGATCAATTCTCACATCGAACAGAAGAAGGTACGCTAAATCGATCATCTCATGAGAAAAAGAGCTGATGAAATTGTTAATACTTATTCGTGCAGATGCTTCACAATCGATTGGTAGCGGCCATATCATGCGCTGTCTGACGTTCGCAGAACGACTATTAGTACGGGGTGGAGAAGTAGTTTTCGTATGCAGGGATCTCCCTGGCAACCTGTCTGAATATATTAGAAGTCAGGGTTTTGAGGTGCATCTTCTTCCCTTGGATGAAGCCTGTGACTTAGCCTTGAGAAGACCAGAGCAAGTATGGTCGAAAACCAGGTCAGAAGCAGATGCAGAGCAGACGATGGGAGTTCTAAAGAAGTATGGGAGAAGGATTGACTGGTTAATCGTCGATCATTATGGTATTGATCATCATTGGCAATCGCTTTTGAGGGGGGGAGTAGGCCATACCCTGGTGATTGATGATTTGGCCAATCGGCGTCATGACTGTGATGTCCTATTGGATCAGAATTACTATCACAATGCGGCGGATCGTTATCACGGATTGGTTCCTAAGGACTGCTCTTTATTTCTTGGGCCCCAATACCTTTTATTAAGAAACGAATTTTACAAAGCTCGGGAAGACATGAAAATCAGGACGGGCGAGGTTTACAACATCTTGGTGTTTTATGGGGGAGCGGACGCGACGAATGAGACTGAAAAGTGTCTAACCGGATTAATGGATTATCTAGGCTCAACGATAGAAATTCATGTGGTAACCGGTCAGTCTAATCCAAACAAAGATAGAATTAAGGACATTTGCACTTCAAGGCGGAACCTATATTATCATTGTCAAGTTTCAAATATCGCTGAACTTATGAACAATGCAGACCTAGCCTTTGGAGCGGGGGGCGCTACCACTTGGGAGAGATGTTTTCTGGGTCTACCTTCCGTCGTGACGGTAACAGCGGAAAACCAAATGGAAACAACTCAGGCAGTGTCTGAACTGGGCGCAATCTGGAATCTTGGCTGGTACGAGAAGGTCAATGTCAACGCGTTAGTTAAAGTTGCAGAGAGATTTTTAATGGAACCCAATAAATTAGAAGGCATGCAAAAGAAGGCTCTTGATTTAGTGGGAGTTAGAGGTTCCTCAGGCATAGAGCAGTTGGTCGAGGCCATATCTCAGAGAAGAGTGAACTAAAGCATCGTGAATTTAATTGTTGAGCATAATTATCGATTGCGATCAAGGAGGTAGGTACAGATGCTCAAACTGGTTGAAATTGAAGAATCAGATCTAGAAACACTGATGCACTGGCGAATGCTACCTGAGGTAACAAACTATATGTTCACCGAACCTCAGTTAACTATGGAAATGCAAAACAAATGGTTTGATGCCATTAGTCATGATCCAACCTGTAGATACTGGATCGTTAAACTTGAAAATACGAAGATCGGGAGCGTCTACCTAACAACTATCGATTTTCAAAACAGTCGGTGTTCGTGGGGATACTATATTGATCCCTCAATAAGAGGTCGTGGTTATGGAAAACTTTTAGAGTACAATATCTTTGATTTTGTTTTCAATGAATTGGGATTAAATAAGCTAACGAGCGAGGTTCTGGCCTTTAACGAAAGAGTCGTTAAACTCAAAGCAAAGTGCGGCTCCCAAATTGAAGGAGTATTGAGAGAGCATATAAAAAAAGGAAACACATATCACGATGTTGTGGTCATGGGGATTTTAAGAGATGAGTGGCTGGAGCGCAGAACTAAGATCGATTACAATAAGATTCACATAGAATGCAGTAGTAACTGAATTCGAAAGTGGGAATGTTATTATGCCTTATGTCATAGCTGCAAGCCGACCTGGATATGAGCAGATTACTCATCAGATAGCTCAGCTCACGGGTGACGAATGTCATTTGATCGATAAGCAAGAGAACTTAAATTTGAACGTGTTAAGAGAACTTAATCCGACTTACGTGTTTCTTCCACATTGGTCTTATATAGTTCCTAAAGACGTGTATGAAGCCTATGAATGCATCATATTTCATATGACAGATTTGCCATTTGGTAGAGGGGGAAGCCCACTGCAAAACTTGATATCGAGGGGGATCTATGAGACTAAAGTTTCGGCTCTTCGATGTAGTGAAGGCATAGATACCGGACCAATCTATGTCAAGCGAAATCTTTCCTTATACGGATCTGCGGAGGAAATATATCTCAGAGCAGCCAAAATTATTAAAGAAATGATCTTTTTTATTATAGAAAATTCACCGCTTCCTAGAGGACAAGAAGGTGAAGTCGTTCATTTTAAGAGACGCCATCCAGAAGAAAGTAATATTGACGAGCTCGAAAGCTTAGAGAAAGTCTGTGATTATATACGAATGCTTGATGCAGAAGGATATCCCTACGCATTCTTTGAGACAAAGCACCTGCGAATGGAATTTCGAAGAGCATCCTTGAAACAAGATTGTATTCACGCGGATGT
>LADV01000240.1 GCA_000961805.1 Peptococcaceae bacterium BRH_c23
AGGTCTTCACTCTGGCTTCCTGCATCTGTTGAGTTTCCAGAGGAAACGCTGACTTCTTTGACACTAGACTTTTGATTCGCCAGTGGTTCGGTCGATTGACTAACAACACTGCGACTGACAATTTCCTGTCTCCCTTTGCTAATCGTGATCCCTAATTCTTTAGCGAGATCTTTGGCGGAGGGAGTTAGAACACTATCTTCTTCTAAAACTACATTTTTATCTAACTTAGCCAAATCTCGTAATACGGCCGCCGAAATAAATCGTCCCATAGCACACCTCCTTATCGAGGCTCGAGGTTCGATGCTCGATGCTCGATTTTTAAGTTTCCGTTACTAGTTATCTCTGGCTCAAACTTGGGCTTCGCGCCTCGTTTTAGTCTCCTTTAGTACTTCGTATTAAATAGATGCGTAGTTCAGGTGGCGTTTCGAGCCTCGAAACTCGCTTCCATTCCCTCGCACTTCGTGCCTCGTGTCATCCAGTTCGTAATCCTTGTTTCGAACCCCTTGCTTCGTGTCTCGTACTTCGCATCCAGTTCGTGATCCTCGTTCGAACTTCGAACTTCGAACCTCGAACTTCGATTTATGCCAGGCTTTCGATGAGTTGCTTTGCGGGTCGTGGGATGACAACTTGACGAATGAGGAGGCCCTTTTCACTGGCTATGGCGCTTCCTTCTTCGACCGCTGCTTTCACGGAGGCGACTTCTCCTGTGAGTACGGTATAGCTTTTGCCCCCGATTCCAAAGGCCAGATGGATCAGCATTGGCTCCACATCTCCTGCTTTTACCGCAGCATCGGCTGCTTCGATTAAGGATGCCACGCTGTACGTCTCGATAATCCCTAGGGCTTTAATGTCGTATAGCCTGTTGGCGTTGCCGATGGCTGGTAAGATGGAGGGATGAACATTAGGGATGACAAAAGAATCCACTACGGTCTCCGCACCTAAGTCGATGCCAGCGTTCACAGATTGCTGGACTCCCGAGACATCTCCACTCACCATGACGATATACTTTCCAGGGCAGATGGTTTTCGCTACCAAAATGGTCACGTCAGCTGTTTTGACCATGATATCGGCGCATTCGATACCTTGTGCTATGCTTGTTAATTCGACCAGCCCTATGGCATGGATCATTTGGCTGCACCACCTTTCCGTATCGTTATGGTTTGAGGGGTCATCTGGATTACGGTTCCGTCGATACTGGCGTGGACCTTTGCTCCTAGTGCTCCTGTTGGGATTTCTCCGACCAGTTGTCCAACCTGAACGATGTCTCCAACTTTGATGATGGGTACTGCAGGTGCGCCAATATGCTGTTGGAGCTTGAGCGTAACTTCCTCTGGTTGATACACGTCTAAAGATAAAGGAGCTTCCTTATACCAGGGCCTTAGTCTCAAGCGATCCATTAAACGTGACGATGGGATTAAGCGATGTTTAGCCATCGGGTCAACCTTCCCAAGTTCCCCTTGATATTTGATGCCTTTGGCTCGAAGCTCTGCTTTCAAGGCTATATTCACTCTCAGGGGTGAGATTCCCACCGGACAAGCATAGGCTTCACATACGCCACACTCTGAGCAGGTTAGGGCGCTGGTTACTAGTAACGGGTCTCCCATGTTTTTATAATTGACCGCTCGAATCAGTCGATGTGGAGAGAGTTCGTGACCGATGATATGCCTTGGGCAAAGCTCGGTGCAGAAACTGCACTGTTCGCAGACGGTTTTGGCGATTCTTAGGACCGTTTCAACGGTCATGCTTTTCCGCTTAATCAGTGGATGGTCCTTAGGAAGGCCGATCAATCCTCCGGTGGTTTTGGTCACGGGGGTCGAGAGGTCAGTGATCAAAGTCCCCATCATGGGTCCTCCGCTGAGATACGTGAGGTCCTGGTCGATGCCGCCGGCTAGTTCGAGAACGTCGCGCAGGGAGGTTCCGATCGGGACGGTGACGGTCTTCGGTACTTTGACGGCCCCTGTGACGGTGAGAGTCCGTGTGGTGACGGGGGTTCCAGCGACGGCTTTTGCTACATTGATCAGGGTCTGGACGTTATTGACGACAACTCCGATGTTTAAGGGTATTCCACCCGGAGGGACTCGCCTTCCCGTAGTCAACCAGATGGTGATAACTTCGTCTCCAGCAGGATAGATATCCGGCATGATGGCGATCTCTAGGTTATTCGTGTTCGTAATATAGGGCTCTAAGGCTGCTATCGCGTCCTTATATTTGGCTTTTAAGGCGATGATTCCTTTTTGGGCACCGGTCGCCTTCATGGCTAGGGTTAAGCCTTTAACAAGAAGCTCTGGATGGCGTGCTGCCAATTGTTGGTCGGTTTTCAGTAAGGGCTCACATTCTGCGGCATTGACGATAACGAGCTCGGCCTTTGCTGAGAGTTTGACATGGGTCGGAAATCCTGCACCGCCTGCGCCGACTACCCCAGCATTCTGTACGTCCTTGCTTATTTGGTCGGCACTAATTTGGTCTGGGTTAATCCCATTAATATATACGTCATCCATATTCACGTTGTTCTTAGAAATATCGTACTTTTTTACGTCGTTCATTTATCTTTCACCTACTTAAGCTCACGCTTCAAAGGTTTCTTTATCGATGATGCCCACGATGGTGGCATCGACAGGGGTGTTATGATTGGTCAGTCCTTGTCGTGCTGAAGAGCCGCTGGCGACCATAACGATCTCATCTTCTCCTGCTCCGATTTGATCAGCTGCTATCAGGGAATTTCCGAATTCCCTGAGCTGGGGTAATCCGTTTTCGTCGTAGGTGAGGGTGACGGGTTGGACGACGAGAAACTTCAAGCCACGTAGAGATTCTTCTTTACGAGTTGACCATACATTTCCTATGACGCGGGCTAGAATCATCCCTGTCCTACCTCCTTCTCAACAAACAACTCAATTCGGCGCAGTTTTAGGGTGTCCCGAGCTAGCGGTGAAATGACGGTCCCTGGTTTGACGAGGACCTTTGTGTCTTCTGGAAATCCATAGGCTTGTTTATCTCCTAAAAAGTTCTTCGTGAAGCGAATTTCTCCTCGTATAGAGTCACTAGGTTCATAGGAGGCCGTTTTTAAGGAAGCGGCGGTCACTACTCTCTGCTCATAATGGTTAACGTTTAAGGTCTGACTGAGATTTGAGGAGCATTCATCGTCGAGGGTGGCTCTTACAACGACACCGTAGGTCTGTACTTTTTGGAGATATCCTTCATAAAGTTCTCGGTAGGCTTGAGGGGTTTGCGCGGTAAAACCCAGGTACTCTATGACGAACTCAAGGGGTTTTCCTTCGGTAATCCCTCTTCCGATGACTTCACTCATGGGGTTATCTCGAATTCCTAAGGCGGCTTTGGCGAGGATATTGGGTGAACACGTAGGAAGGATAATTTTCTGCCAATCACTCTTGGTTAAGGCGTCTTTAGCGGTAATCCAAGTCATTCCTTCAGGTAGTTCAGGTTTGGCTATAGAGACTTGGTCACTGGGTAAGACGTATAATGTGTAGTTGGTTCCATAACGATTTTTGACGACGCTCAAGACTCGTCCGAAGTCTGAAACATAGTTTAAGAGGATGAGTCCGTCCCGTTTAATCGACCTAGTTTCTCCATTTCCGGCCTGGCTTTCCTTTAAGAGGGTTTGCAGGGCTGGATCGGAGAGGATTCGATGCACGATTTGGTTGATGAGGTCTTCGTTCATGGTCTGTCTATACCTCCATGAGCACTCCATGGCTCTGTGGATCGATGAGTGCCGCATTAGCTTCATCTAAATCCAAGTGCATTTCTTTTTGGAATTGGTCACTGACTCGGATTAACACGTCTTCTAGGACCATGGGACGCTGGCTTTGTAGTTTTACGCGTACTCGGTCTCCGTCCTTAAGGGACCACTCTTTGGCATCGTCAGTATGTAGGTGGATGTGTCGACTGGCGACCATCACTCCGGTTTCTAAGGCGACGCTTCCTTGCGGCCCGACGATTTGTAGACCGGGGGTTCCTTCATGCTGGCCTGAGTCTCTTATGACAGGTTTGATCCCGAGTTTAAAACAATCCGTGACGCTGAGTTCGGCTTGTGTGCTTTTTCTTACGGGTCCTAATACGCGTACATTCTCGACTTGTCCTTTGGGGCCCACGAGATTAACTGTTTCTTTCGCGGCAAACTGCCCGGGTTGGGAGAGGGCTTTTTGGGGATTTAATGTATAGGTTTCCCCGAACAGGGCGCTTAAATCGTTCTGAGAGAGATGAATGTGCCGATTCGAGGTTCCTATAGGAACTTGCTTCTCCGTTTGGTCTTGGTTTATCCGTCCCCGCACTTCACAGGCGAGAATATAGAAGGCACTGGATAGCCGGTTTAAGGCCTGGATCAGATCTGTTCGGCCACATGTCCCAGTTTCGTCGGTAAAGGCTCGATTGGCGTAAAGTTCAACTTCTCGTGACTTGCCTCTTAAATGGTGGAGTTTTGACACTATAGCTCCATGAGTATAGCTCAGCGGGGTATGATCGATCCCAAAATATTTTTTGGGATGATGGGATCGATCCCGCAGTTCTTCTGCCGTCAGGCCAATCAGTGTGGTCCATTGAAAGGGCTCTTGCTTTACTTCACTAACCATGAGTTGTCGGCAAAAGACGGAGATTTCTTCTAGTTTTAGAATGAGTCCGTCTTCCCCTTCGTGTTGAAAGAAGCTTTGAGCTTCAACGAGTTCACATTGAAAGAGGTCCAGTTGTCCTCGATAGGCAATCACCGGATGTGTCTTAGTAACTAAGGCTCCGGTGCGTAAATGGGTCATGTGTTCGGGTTTAACTCCTGAAGAGGTATTGGTATTAGTATGGGTATTGGAGTTATATCTGTCGATGCTTTGGCTTGCACTGGAAAAGGTACTTTTGTTGAGGTCCTGAAGTCCGTTTCCTTCGATTTGGACCTCGATTCCCTTGGAGCGAATAAAGTCCCTTGCCGATGGGGTAATCACACTTCCGGGTGGTAATATCATCAGTTTATCCTTGGTTTTGTGCCAATTGGCTCTTAGTTCATACTCTGTGACGATCAAGTCCTCACCCCATTACAGAAATCAGAGGTCTGAAAGTCGAACGACCTCAAAAATTAACGATCTGACTTCTTGTTTCTCTTTTTTCAAGTCGCCTACTTCAATGAGTGTTTCTTTATTTTTCTCCATAACCTTTGTTATCACCGACGGGTAGAATGAACTCAACGTCTTGGTGAGGACGTGGGATGACGTGGACGCTGAGAAGTGCTCCCACTCGTTGGGCAGCTGAGGCTCCTGCATCGACGGCCGCTTTGACCGCTCCGACATCTCCTCGTACCATCACTGAGACCAGTCCACCGGAGACATGCTCTTTTCCGCATAAGGTAACATTAGCTGCTTTTAACATTTGATCGGCTGCTTCGATCGCTGGGATTAATCCTTTGGTTTCTATCATTCCGAGTGCTATTACACTTCGATCTTGTGCCATTTTGTTCCCTCCCTATTTCGATGTTCGATGTTCGATATTCGTGGTTCGAGGCTTATGCTTCATGCCCGGGTCATTGGAACTATGCACTATGACCTCATTTTAGGAACTTTGATCCATGCTAATCAAGAACGTTTATTAAGATTTAGATTAGCATTTCATGCCATTCAGATGCTGCATGACTTGTTTAATAATTTCTTGCACGAGCTGAGCATCGACTTGCGGTGCTTGAGTTTGAGCTTGAGCTTGAGCTTGAGTTTGGTTAACTTTCATAGGTTCAACGAGTTTACGTTCAGGGATCCCCAGATGCCAAGCGACTCGTTTGATGTTGAGGAGGTGCTGGGGGGTGACGTTTTCTGAGACGCTCGATCCTGCCCAAGTTCCGCAACCCAGAGTGAACGAGGGGGCTAGGCCGGTGGTCGCTCCGACGCCGCCCATAGCAGCCGGGGTATTAACAAGGATTCGGTTGACCGGTTTCTTGAGCGCAAATTCTCGGATCACTTCTTCATTATTGCAATGGATTGCCAGACTATGACCCACTCCACCAGCTTCTAAGAGTTGAAAGCTGCGTTCGCACCCTTCATGCCAGTCGGCCACTCGGTAAAAGCCTAAGACGGTGGTGAGTTTTTCGTAGGATAAGGGCCATTGCGGGCCGACACCGCTTAAGGGGGCGACTAGACATCGAGTTCGATCCGGGATACTGATACCTGCCAGTTGGGCAATGAATTTCGGGTCTTTTCCGACGACTTTGGGGTTGACCCCTCCGTTGCCTAACATGACAACTTTAGAGACTTTAGTGACCTCTTCAGGGTCGAGGAAGTGCGCGCCAAAGCGTTTGAGATGGTTAATGAGGTCGTCGGCGATGCACTCTTCAGCGACGATGGCTTGTTCGGAGGCGCAGATAGTTCCGTTGTCAAAGGTTTTTCCCATGATGATGTACTCGGCGGCTTTAGCCAGGTCGGCACTGCGTTCCACGAAGGCCGGCACGTTGCCGGGGCCGACGCCGAGGGCTGGTTTTCCGCTGCTATAGGCAGCTTTGACTAAGGCGCTTCCACCCGTGGCCAGAATCATGGCGATGCTGGGGTGTTTCATCAGTTCGTTGGTGGCTCCCATGGAAACGTTCAGGATGCAGCCGATCACGCCTTCTGGGGCTCCCGCAGCGACAGCGGCTTGGTGCATGATTTTGGCAGCTTCATTCGTGCAGCGTACGGCACTGGGGTGCGGGGAAAATACAATCGCATTTCGGGCTTTGAGAGCGATCATGGCTTTATAGATGACCGTTGACGTCGGGTTCGTCGTGGGGATGATCCCTGCGATGACTCCGACAGGTTCGGCGATTTCCCAGAGTTTTTGTTCGCGGTCTTCTCGGATGATTCCCACGGTTTTCATGGGTTTTATGAAATCGTAGAGGGTTCGAGAGGCGAAGTAGTTTTTAAAGCATTTGTCTTCGTAGTTTCCCATGCCGGTTTCGGAGACGGCCATCATGGCTAACCTCGCTGCATTAGCTTCACCGGCTTCACGCATCAGATCGATGATCTTATCGACTTGTTCTTGGGTGAAGTCTTTGAGGGCTTCTTGGGCTTTGCGCGCAGCTCGCACTAAATTTCGGGCTTCTTGTAAGGAACATAGGTCTCGATCGAGTTCCATTACGAGCGGCACCTCCCTTTTGCTAGAATTTCAGGCCGTTTTCACAGACGTCGATGACCGCTCTCTGGAACGCTTCACAGGCTGATTTGCAGGCGCTTTGCGAACCGGTTAAGAGTCCGCCACCAAAGTTGGTTTCGGTCGGTGGGCCGTAAAAGGCTTTCATAGTAACTTCCGCAGCTTTTAAGGCGGCATCTAAGCCATACATGGCTTCGATCGGGGGCGCGATCAAGTAGGATAACGCTTCACCTTCTGGAATTCCTGCCAGTTTGGAGAGATAGCTTCCGGTTCTCGAGACGGTG
>LADV01000253.1 GCA_000961805.1 Peptococcaceae bacterium BRH_c23
TGGAGTGCATCTACGAACCTACCTTCTCTAACCTCTCTCACGGTTTCCGGCCAAAACGGTCCACTCAAAGCGCCATAGCCGAGGTAGAGACGTGGAGAGGTACGATTTGGTTTATTGAGGGCGATATCTCCGCCTGCTTTGATGAAATTGACCATCGCACACTCGAAACGGTACTTCGTGAGCGTATCAACGACGAACGATTCATCCGGCTTATCAACAAGATGCTCAAGGCCGGCTACTTCGACATGCAGCACGTTTACCATGGAACCAAAACCGGTAACGCACAGGGTTCCTGTTGCAGCCCCATACTCTGCAACATCTATCTCGATAAGCTGGACAGATTTATGGAAAGCATTATCGAGATGGACACCAAAGGTGACTACCGCATGTTTCGAGAATCATTTACTCTAAACGGTACGGAATTACTAAAGATCACTGTATAACCATGCAAATTCTATGCCAATTTGTTCCACCTCCCAATATCTAGCCCTACCCCCAAAAAAATGCACTACAAACGGACACTCATTTCAAGGGACAACTGTCCTAATATAAAGCACTTTACTCCGAACAATCTATTACGTGCCTTATTCTTAAAAACTGTCCCTGAATGAGACATAATCAGCGTAAATTTGCCTGAACCAAATCCCTAATTTTTGACTCCTATTAATCCTCCCACTGTAAGACTCACCCCGGGAATGAAGCCGACTTCTGTCAGCATGTCCACCAGAACTTTAATTGGTTTATAAGTCAGGTTAGGAACACCGCGATATTGATAGTCTTCTTTTCCTAAAAATTGATGCTTTTTCTCTCCGTAACAATGGAAGGGTAGAATGTCCACGCTTGCTATTTTACCGTGCAGCTGACCAAGGTAGTTTACGAAGGCCGCATAGTCGCTTAAGCTATCGTTAAAACCGGGAATAATCGGCAGCCTCACCCTGACTGGTGCCTTTTTTGCAATTAAATTCTCCAGGTTTTTCAGAATAACAGCCAAATCACCCTTAATCTGTTTTTTATATTTCTCGGCATCCATGGTTTTAAGGTCAATCAAAAAAAGATCGATATATTCTACTAACTGCTCCAGATACGTCCATTGGCAGAAGGCTGCAGTTTCCAGCGCTAAATGGACATATTCATTTTTTAGCCTTTTAGCTAATTCAATCGTGAACTGCGGAAAATAAAGCGGGTCGCCGCCGCTGATGGTAACCCCCCCCCCGGAATTATGGAAAAAGAGACGGTCAGCCACCGCTTCCTTGACAATTTCATCAATGGTTAGACTCTGCCCGACTAGTTCTCTCGCTCCCGCTAGGCAAACGCTGACACACTCACCACAACCCGTGCATTTCTCACGGTCGAATCTAAGCACGAAATCCAATCCATCCCTTTCAAGATAAGTTGAACCGGTTGGGCAATGTTCAGCACACTTGGCGCAACCAATGCACTTTTCTGCATCATAATAAACCTCCGGTGACGTTCGTTGTGCTTCGGGATTATGACACCAAGGACACCTCAAGGGACAGCCCTTGAGAAAAACAGTTGTTCTTATCCCAGGCCCATCCTGCAGAGAATAGCGCTGGATATTGGTTATTAGGGGTCTTGTTATTTTGCTTTTGCTATCGCAACCTGGAACCGTACGCAAACTTCTCCCCCCATCCCTTCGCTTTGTTTTATCGCAGTAGTCACTCAGCACTGTCACTCCAGTCTCTTGCCCCGTAAATCAAAAATCTCGTTAACTTTAACTTGGACAACTGCTATAGGGTTGGGTTTACCCATTCCGGCAAACAGGGCCGCAAACTTGTCAAACAACGGCCCATTAGAAAGCAACTCACCCTTTCCCAAAAAGCGGTATCCCGTCCTGTTCTTCAAGTTGACCGCAACCACCATTACCTGTGGGTTTTCAACGATGTTATGGTAGGTTATTCCGGCTCCTAATTCACCAAAAGCCAGAGTCTCACCATCTATAACCATTGTCGATCCTTTTACAGCAAGATTAGGGCGTCCTTCCCGGTCAGCTGTTGCCACCAAACATTGTTCTTTCTCAACGAGTTCACTCATTTCTGAAGTTATCTTAGCCATGCTCCAGATCTCCTCCTTTCAAAATTCCTTCTACATATAAGTGGTGTGAGACAACAATTTTACCAGTTTCTTAGGTAATTCCTGCAGAGTATCAACAAATTCAACTTGCTCACCATACTCTTGCTTGAGCGCTGTTTTGTTATCTCTTTCACATCCAAAACCCAAGGTCATTAATTTTATTTTCTTTTTCTTGCAGAAATCAGTGGCATATTTGACCTGACTGCCCCAATTAGAAGCCCCGTCTGTGAGATGAATAATAAAAGGAGTCCTCATTCTTCGCTTGAGCAGCAGAGCAGTGGCAATGATCGCTTCACCCGAAGCTGTTTTCCCCTGTGGCAATACCGTATATACCCCTTCTTTTTGGGAGGTAAGCTCCGTTAAATAACAGATACTTCTAGTCTCGTTATAGGCAAAAACTCGGGGATTTTTATTGAAACTCCTTACAGCATCAAAAAGGGCAGTGAAGATTTTTTGCATTGTTTTCCATTTCGGGCCTCCCATTGAACCGGAAGCATCCACCAGCAGGATAAGATCATTTTCCATTTCGTATTTACTTTTCTTATAGCAAAATATTTCACCGGTCATCGGAGCCCGGTACAAGCGTCGAGGATCAATCTTGCCGCTTTTCAGCCCTCGGCTGATGATGTTCCTTTGCTTGGAGTGGCTTTGCAGAGCGAGTCGTAATTTCTGAACCAGATCCCGGTCCACCGGTTCCTGCAGGGGAAGGACAATGTCGCTAATCTCAATCGGAACCAGTTCAGTGTCATCGTTGGTAATCAAACGAACATCTTCCGTTAGGTTCTGATTCTGCTGCAGGAGGGATTCGATTTCTTTGGCAATCACCGCCAGAATGGGCTTCAAAGTTTCCCCGAGCTCCCCGTCAAAAATATCACCCACCTCCAGCGCCTTGGGCATATAGGTTGAGTCCCGTATATCGGTTATCCAAAACTTGGTTGCCTTGAGATATTCATCCCAAATTCTTAAATAGAGATTAGCGCGATACTCGCACCGCTCAACTATACTCTGGATTTTCGGACATTCTTCCGTTAATTCCCATACAATTGAGTTCAACAAACGAAGAGGTTCCTTATAATAGTTCTCGAGATTATAGCCGAACAAGCCATACATAGCATCCGTAAACTCTTCCTTATATTTACAGCCACTCCGGTCAGCCGCCATCAGCCACCAAATATGGAGCAGTTCATCCATGGTCGGGGGCTGAACAAAATTTTTCCTAGCCTCTTTAAATTTACCCTGCCGGTATTTTTCTGCGTACAAACCCAATACCGAGCGGTTGGCAACCAAATCCAAGTAGATCTGTTCCGCCATCATCAGAAAGTTTTTGAGTCTATAGGTGTGATCAGAAGACATTTTGGTTAATTTTCTACCAACCAGGGCTATCGCCCGCTCACTCCACTCGATTTGCTTGTACGCTTCCTTGACCACCACTCCGATCGCATAATCTGTTTTGCCGCCAGGAACAGGATAACTACCCACAACCAGTGAGGGGTTCAGATTAATATCACTGGCTTCATTGGATGACTTCATCCCAGACCAAATAATACTCCCGACATTGGGCCCGATAAACCTGACAATCTTCCGGATTGCTAGCAACAAATTGGCCAGTTCCCTGGATTCAACGGGTGATTTGTTGCGGCGCCAGAATTCAGAAATTCCTTCCCCGCCCTGAATATAAAATCTGTTAATCACATCCCGGTTTTCATTCACCCTGCTCCCCCCCGCCTGAAAAAACTTGTCGTCTGGACATGCTTTTAGACCCGCACACCCGTGTTAATCATTGGGTTTGACAAACAGGACATATTCGTTGGCATTTTGAACTTCCGCAATCCCTTTTTCCAAATGAAGGGTTAAAAGAATCGATTCGAGGTGTTCTCGGTTAATTTGCAAGCTATAGATAATTGCTTCTCGGACACTGGCTCCAATGGCCACCATTTCGGCAATCATCAAGCTTGTTCTGGTGGAGACATCAATGGGCGAATCGGAATGGTCACGAAGTCGATTAATAATCCTGACTATTTCCTGGGCAGTTTCCCGGCTGATTCCCGTTTTTTGCGCCAAAACCTCAGCTTCAACTTCCATGGGTATATAATCCATCAACACGGTATAAAATCTATCTCTTAAAGCCGGATCCATGGTTTCCGTACCAATATATTCCTCCCCTTCATTCATCGTTGCAAAAAAGACTACTCCTTCGGCCACATTAAGCAGGCCCAGTTCATCCATCCAAACCTGCCTGTCTTCCGCCAACAGCGAGAAAAGCATATTGAGGGCTTTGGGGTGCTCCGGACGGTTGATTTCCTCCAAGTGCACAACACAGTTTGGGGTTTGGATAGCCTCCGGAAACAGATAGGGGCGATATTTAGTCTCCCCGTTTTCTAAAACATGCTCCCCGTAAAGCTGACCCGGCTCAGACAATATTCCTATTTGGAAGGTAGCTAACGGCCGCTTAAAAACTGCGGCATATTGCCGGACAATCGAGGATTTACCGCAGCCCTGCCTGCCACTGATTAAAACATTGACAGGATGCTTCTTGGAGATTTTTTCCACTCTCTGAAGTACTCTCAAAGTATCGCTTTCCACATAAAAGAAAGGATCTTGCTTCGGAATCACAATTTTATTAGCTGTCATTTCTGTTCCCCCGTTCGTACCCTTACTCAATTGAGCCTTAACTTCCGATCAGTTAAGGTTGAAGAACATGCACCCTGTGAATACAGGGTGCATGTCAGCTCATTTAAACATGATCTCGGAAGTCAACTTCCCCTTCAGAGAATTTAGCACAAGTCATATTGTAATAATCTTTAATCAATCTTTTCCATACTCCACCCTGCGCCGTCCTAGAGCCGATGCACTGGCCCTTGGAAGGGTCAGTAGGATCCTCAATCCCCAATTTGCATTTCAGGCAGGGTTTTGTGGTTCCTAGTTCATACCTGAGATCATAAGCTCTAGTCTTCGCTTGTACTTCAGCCATACTCAACGTCACCTCCTAATAATATTAATGTCTTATGCTTCCAAAAGTCCGTTTCAGTTCAGTTTCAGTTTCGGTTCATCGATACCCTTGCGCAACCACTAAGCGTTCGAGACCGCATCTTGTATGCCACAGCGCCAATGAGAAAGGTTTTCTTGGCAATTGCTGCAATTTTGATATAAAATATTTTCGGCGTTGCAGACCCTGTTACATCGGACAAACTCCCAGACCAATATCAGAGAAAAATCTACAGGTTAACACCCAAAAATTCCAAATCCTCCGCTCCAAAGGACTGCTCCGTCCTAGAGATGATGGTTTCCTGCCCATAACTGGAGATATCCACAAACCGGGCGCTGAATCCCGAGACCCGGATAATCAAGTCGCCATGCTTTTCCGGTTCCTTTTGGGCTGCTCGCATTTCCTCCGTACTGACCACGTTAAATTGGACATGGTCAATGTTTAGGTCGTACCAAGTTTTCATGTAGGCCATCCAAATATTTAACCCATGTTTGCTGCGCATAATCGGAACCGAGAGCCGTTGATTAAGCAGATTGGCTTTCTGAGTGCTGGTGTCAATCTTGGACACTGACCTGAGAACAGCCGTGGGCCCTTTCTTGTCTGTTCCCATATACGGTGAAATCCCGCCGTCATCTGCAGCAGCTCCGCCGTACCTGCCATCAGGAGTTGGGCCGGTCCGAGAACCGACTTCCATATACAGACCTACCGCTTGACCTGTCGGCATTACCGGGCCACCGGAATAGTTGGTGATTTTTCTCATTTCCCCACCGATTATATCTTCATAGAATCGTTTGATGATCTCATCGGCATAATCATCATCGTTGCCCCACTTGGGAGCATTATAGAAGTCGCGCTGCATGGTTTCGTAACCTTCCCAGTTGCTATGGAGGGCTTCCACTAACTGATTCAAGGTATACTTTTTCTCGTCAAAGATCAGTTTTTTAATCGCTACCAAGGAATTTGCGGCAACTACGGTCGTGATAGGATTATGCCAGCCATTGGGCTGCTCGGACAATTCCATGGCATCTATCCCCAGTTCCATGCACCCATCGTCAATGCTGGACACAAAAGGCATTTGGAGATATTTTGTCTCAAAGTAACGACAAATATCTTTGGCCCTGATAACCATACTGATGCCATACTGATACTGGGCTCGGTAGGCTTCCCATAAATCTTCAAACGTTTGGAAATCCTGAATAGCCCCCGTCTTCGGGCCTAACTGCATGTCGGAATAACTCCAGTCATAGCCATTATTCAGAGTTATTTCCATGATTTTGGCCGGGAAAATAGAACCGCCGCCTTCTGACCTGGTTTTCTGGGTTTTTCTCCGCCCCACAAGTCCCGGGGACATGCAAAGAACATTGGCCCAATCGTGGGCTTCCTCCGGGGTAGCCCCGTTATTATTCTTGCTGAAACGGGCAAAATACGTCATTTGGGAGGTTCCGATCCCGTCATGTTTGATTGAAGGATAACCCAAGCCGTCCCGAATACATTCAAAGACTAATTTCTTGGTTTGGAGCCGCCCTTTGGGATGCCAGCGGAAGACGATGGAAGGCTCGGTGGTCCTGATATTCCTAGCTGCTTCCAAGATTGCATCCGTCATATCATTACACCCATCCGAACCATCCCTGTTTAACCCACCGACGGTCAGGATAAACAGATCATTTGAGCCAGGGAATATTTCCCTATAGCCCCGTGCCTTGCCGGCCCCATGTTCGGAAATTTTCAACCTTTCACACTCCACCAGTTCCACCGCATCCAGTTTAGACATAGGCTGAAAGCTTTTTTCCATAACACTGATCTGATAGTAAGGCCAAAGCAACTTGTCCTCTTTCTGAGCATAGCCGCTGGCATAACGGTCAATTGCGTGGCATAAAAGGTAAGTGAACCACTTAGCCTGCATTGCATCCCGCAAACCCTTGGCCGGTTCGGCAGGTATCCGGTGGCAAATATCAGCGAGCATTAATAATTCTTCTTTGCGCTTGGGATCAGTTTCAAAATTTTCTGCCACAATTTTGCACAGGCGGGCGTGGCGTCTGGCCCAAGCAATAACAGCCTTGTCCGCAATAACCATGGCTTCCCAATTATCAATTTTAGAAATATACTGAAGCCGTTCACCAGCATTCCAATACGGCGCAGCCATCTTGGCCCTAGCTTCCCGGATATGCTGCTCAGCCAGTTCAATTCTCTTCAACAAGCCATCTTCCTGCACCGTCTCGTAGGGAGGCACAATGCTGTTATAACCGGTGGCAAAAGACGGTGCCTCCATGGAACTCACCTGATACATCTGGGAGAGTTCTTCCTGGGTAAAATACGGCTGGCTGTGAGACTGCAGGGAGTGCTTAAACCAATAATTATTGATTTCCTTAGCCTCTTCAACTGGCTGAGGAGCGTATTTACTTTGAATGTAATCCTGCACTGCCATGTAGGAAAGCTCAGGATAAAGCGGAATCCAGTTTGGATGTTCGGCATGATAGCCAACGATAAGTTCATCTTCCTGCAACACAACCGTACCAGTGAGAATATTGGCCAGTCCCAGCGCTCTTCGAATAACTTCAGGCCTGCCATCTGAGTTCTTATGAGCCTCGGTTATCAGGCGCATCCGTTCGATTCCGCCCTTTACGCTCTCCTCAACGAATTCTCCTGCCGTAGCATGCTTCCAACGACACCGTGCTTTAAGCCTTTTCGTCCTCTCTGTGCTAGGGCGCGCCAGATGCTCGTGCAGTTCCTCATCAGGAATATTTTCCTCCGCCGGGTTTTCGAATGGAAATTCAATGACCTTACCCTTGTATTGTACATTCGCAGCTCTTTTAGCCATTAACAACAACCCCCCTTATACCAAAATTGTCTTATTATACCTTTTTGGATTTGAATTTTTCGCAATGCTCTTTATCCATTGTCGACTTGGAAAGCCAATACTTCCCCTTTTCGTCTTTTTCTTCAATCACACAGTCCCCTTTGCCCGGCTCATAATCATCGGCATTATCCGGTACAGAAAAAAAAGATTTGCATTCAGCACAAATAGCCACCAGTAATCATCCTCTCTTTTCTTTTTACCTTTTTACCCACTTTACAATTTGAATCCTGAACCCTTTGGTTTTTAAATTGTCACCTTTAATCAACCACCCCCTTAGCGACGTGAATTCTTCTCGCGCTCGCTGCGGACAAGGGATATATAACTGATATAAGCGAGCATTAACATCCAAAGTAAATATCTTTACAAACATTAATTTATGCAATTAACATGCCATTAACATTAATAATTAAGAATATTATTAATTATACGAATTATCAGATATCAAAGGATGAAACTTATCATCCTTTCTTTTTACCTTTTTACTCACTTTACAATTTGAATCCTGAACCCTTTGGTTTTATAAATTGTCATCTTCATGCCATAAACAATGTAATTAAGAATATTATTAATTATATTAATTATTAGATAATTAATGATTAGATTCATAATCAGTTATTAAAACTCAACGTACAAAACAACCATGGTATAAGGCCTTAAGGCTACTTGAATACATATGTAATCGCGATTAGGTTATTCATCACTTAGTTGTTTAAATTTTTTTAGTTTACTCACAATAGTCGATTGATGGATTCCCAATATTTTGGCTGCTTTACGGGTACTTTTACAGTCATTGTATACTTGCGTTATAAGTCTTTTTTCCGTTTCATTCATTACTTCCCAGTAATTTAAAGTGGCCCATTTTTCAATTTTATTTTGATCTGAGTCAAACCATAAGGAATCAAGATCAATAGTGCTGCCAGTACTTAAAACTAACATTCTTTCGATAGTATTTTCAATTTCCCGAACGTTACCAGGCCAATTATACTCAACCATTCTAGCAATAACCGAAGCTGTTATCGTTTTATTAGTATTATGTTTTTGGTTAAAATTTTGCATAAAATGATAAATAAGAGCCGTTATATCTTCTCTCCTTTTTCTTAAAGGGAGAATTTGAATGGATACGACATTAAGTCGCCAATATAAGTCTTCTCTAAACCGCCCTTTTTTCACCATCTCTTCTAAATCCCGGTTTGTAGCCGCAATGATCCGGATATCCAGCTTGATCTGCTTTCGACCGCCAACCCGGAGAATTTCCCGCTCCTGCAACACACGGAGTAACTTTACTTGCAAATCCAAAGGCATTTCCCCTATCTCATCCAAAAAAGCTGTACCGTTGTTAGCCAGTTCCAAGAGCCCAAGGCGGCCTTCTTTACTGCCCCCAGTAAAAGCACCTCCTTCGTAGCCAAAAAGTTCGGATTCAAAAAGGTTATAGGGGATAGTTGCACAGTTAATCTTAACGAAGGGTCCTTTACTGCGCTTACTGGAACTGTAAATTAATTTAGCCAACACTTCTTTACCTACACCTGATTCTCCTAATAACATCACCGTGGAATCAAACTTAGCAACCTTGATTGCCTTTTCTACATTTCTTCTCATTTCAATGCTGCGGTAAATAATGTTCTCAGATGAATTCTCCATTCTGTATTGTTCCAGTTCCAACTTAGCCTTGTTTAACTCGAAGCTTAATCTATTTAGTTCAGTCAGGTCTCGTAAATTGGAAATTACTCGATATATATTTCCATTTTCGTCAAAAATAGGGGTACCGGTACTTAGAACTTCTTTTCCATTATTTAATTTTTTGGTCAGACTTACCTGTTTTTTAGTTTTTAAAACTTTCATGATAACCGATTCGGTATTATATCCCTTTTCTACCATCCAGTTCACATGCTTGCCAATGATATCGCTGTCTGGGATACCCAGAATATCGCAACTGGCCCGGTTGGCTTTTATAATATTGCCATCTGCATCCGCAACAATAAAACCATCTGCTGAATACTCGATTACTGTATTTAGTTCTTCATTAATTCTTTTAACGTTTTTAAACTCGGAAGCCAAATTTTCCAATTCGGAGATCTCCTGATAAACACCTACAGCACCAATAATTATTCCGTTCTTAATGATCGGGGTTCTATTCGCCAAAATAACTTTATCACGAATGCAAACTTTAAGGTCAAGTTGACAGGAACTGCCTTGGATCACTTCGCTCAACCCCGAATTAGCGATAATACTATCTATGTCCTTTCCCTGAACCTCAGACACAGCGATCCCCATCATTTTTTCGGCAGCTTTATTCATCAAAACAATTCGCCCGTTCCGGTCAACAGCAATAATGCTGTTATGGGAGGAATTGATAATATCTATAAATTCCTCTAAAGCATACTCCAGCTTTCGCTGAAAAGCCGTGACCAAGTCTGTTCTGGTGATTATCCCCACCATTTGACCGGCGCTATTTACCACAACCAATCTCCCCACTGGGATTTGCCAGGCTTCTTCGGGCGAAGCTTCATCGCTGATAATTATCACGCTTCTTTGCATAATTTCTGAGACTGGTATTTTAGTATCCAGCCCTAACGCCTTAAGGGCATGGGTTTTGGTGAAAATACCCACTAATGTTTCCTGATTATCCACTACCGGCAAACCGTCAATACGATGTTTGAGCATTAAGGAAACAGCCCCTTGAACAGTTACCTGCTGGTTAACCACAATGGGGTTAACCGTCATGATGTCCTTAATTTTTAATTTTTCCAAGTTGCCTCACCATCCTGATGAAAGATTTCTTCATTAACTCAAGATTAAGCCCCACGCTATGCGTGGGAGAACGGAAAAGGAAGTATCGATGAACATAATAAAAACAGCCCTCCTCTGCTAAATGACAAAGGTTTCGCAAGCCAAAGTCAGCAGAGGAGGGCACCCAAATGGACAATTCGAGTCTATCACAAACGAAATGGGATTGCACGTACCATACTGTATTCATTCCCAATATATAGACGAAAGTGATGTACGGAAATCGACATTTTTGGACAAAAGGCTATTATGTCAATACGGTGGGAAGGAATGAGGAAGAGATCAAAAAGTACATCAAAAATCAGGTTGAAGCGGACAGGATCGAAGATAACGTAAAACAGCAATCGTAAGACCCCTTTAGGGGTAGCAAGTAACAATGGCTTGCGAAACCACGCCTTCAGGCGTAGCCAGTAACATGCCCTTATAGGGCTCTATAATCAAACCACCCGTTTGAAGGGTGGTACGGTGATCCCACCACTGCTCATCACCTTCGTTTTGACGATGTATCGTTTCTAGTGTAGCCCGCACTTCCAGTCCCATTTGCCATCCTAATTCCAAAGCTTTGATGTTTCGTTCCGCTGTACCTCTCGGAGCTCGTTGCTGAACAGCTTGCAAAACATTCTCCCAAGGTATTTTACCACTTAATGAAGCCACCACTCCTAAAGCCACAACATTAGTGCTTTGTTCGGAACCAAATTGAGTACGGGCAGTTTTAGTAATCGGTAACGAATAAAAGTTGATACTGCGCGGCTTAACTTCTGTAACCTGCGAATTATCCACAATCAGGATGACCTCGTCATTTAGCGATAAGCCATACTTTTTATAGGCTTCTTGACTGAGAGTTAAGACAAAGTCCGGTTTTTCGACTTTAGGGTAAGCAATCCCTTCGTCTCCGATAATGACTTCAGCTCGACTGGCACCTCCCCTGGCCTCGGGTCCATAGCTTTGACTCTGGGCGACATTTTGGTCAGCAATAATTCCGGCCTCTGCCAACATGATCGCCGCTAAAATCAAACCCTGTCCGCCGGTTCCGGTTAACAGAAATTCTTGTTTAGCCATGATGACTGCCCTCCCTTAATCTCTGTCTTAGTTTATCGTATTCTTGAGTATACTCCGGAGCTTGTGATTTGAAGATCTCGCCGATCTGGAAATCTTCCTCGCGGGTCGCTTGTTTTCCTGCTTGGAAGGCGTGCTCTTTTTGCCAGAGTAGCATATCTGCTGGAGTTTTAAATTTATTGCGGCGTCCATAGGAAACTGGACACTGGGAAATGGCTTCCACGAGGGAAAAACCGGGATTGTTATAGGCATCCATGACTAATTTCGTCAGGAGTTGATTATG
>LADV01000170.1 GCA_000961805.1 Peptococcaceae bacterium BRH_c23
GTTCCATCGACCTTAAACTTGTTAGGGTTATTCGCCCGACGACTGCGATCCATTTTTCGTTGAAGCTTCCTAATCTCACGATATGGCGTATTGATCTCCGGTGCCAGTTCCAACAACCTTACCTTTTCAGAAGAACTAATCCCAACTGTCTGTGTGCCAATATCAATTCCAACGTTTGAGCTACCCACCTTGTTTCAATTTGCTTTGAATTTAACCCCTCGTACTTCGTTTCCTTTTTCAGCTTTCTATAGCTTTCTAGCCTTTCGATAGAGAGCACACCGTCACAAATGGCTTGTTGTATCGCACAATTTGGTTCACTGTTATGGGTACAGTCGTGAAATTTACACATTTCCGAAAGATCGTCAATGTCAGAATGAGCAGTGGAGAGTATCGCCGTGGGAACTGTCAAAGCCTAATACGAATATTCACAACCTAGATGTTTTCTACTAAAAACCTCTACTTCTATTGCAACTTGTTCTGGATCTTCATGATCAATAAGTACCCTTTTGAAGAAGCCTGCCATTATTTTCATATCGTCTTCTTTCATTCCTCTTCTTGTCACTTCAGGAGTACCTATTCTTATCTCTGCACTGTTCCCTGAGAAGTCATCCGAACATAATATTCTTGCCTTTTCCAGATGCTTAGCTGGGGCTTCATTAAAGTATTTACCCACATCTACCAATAACAGATGTGACTCGGAATAACCCTTTCCTTTCCCTAAAACGTGGAATCCAAAGTCATCCAACGCCTTGGCAAAGGCTTTCGTGTTCCGAACAATTTGTTCTGCATACTCTTTTCCAAATGCTTTCATTTCCATGATCGATACCGCTAACGAAGGGAGGCGATTCAAATGATGGCTCGTTACTAACGAGGGAGAAAGCGTATTCCCTACCTTTTCTATCAGCTCATAATTATTTGATACAACAAAGCCGCCTTGGGGTCCAGGGAACGATTTGTGCGTACTCCCAAACATAATGTCCGCGCCTTCATCTAGTGGGTTTGGAAAAACACCTGCAGCAATTAATCCGGTAACATGGGAAGCATCATAAGCGATCAAGATCCCTTGTACATCTGCAATTTCCCTAAGCTCCCTGACAGGTTCGGGAAATAAGGTTCCAGAACCACCAAAAATGATCAGCTTGGGTCTTTTTTCAAGGATTTGTTGCTTTAACTTTTCAATATCTACACAACGGTCCTCATCAAATAACATGTACTCCACTTTAATTGTTTCATCAAACTGTTTAATCTGGCACATAGGTCCTACCAACCCATGTCCCCAATCCTTCAGACTCACTTCTATCACTAAATCACCAGGTTCTAGTAGGGCCAACACCACCGACATCCCAGCCATATGTCCACCAATCGGTCTCAAATCAGCATACTTGGCATGGAATATTTCCTTAATAAGTTCCTGAGTGTCCGTTTCAAATTCTTGAATATATTTATTACCGGTATATTCTCTATCGTCCAAATTCGTCGTCACATAGCAGCCATATCTGTTTCCAAAATCGTTGCCTAAATAGCTGCGAACCTTTTCACTAGCAAAGTTTTCTGATGCGATCAGATTCAGACAGCCCTCTCTATAATTCATGTGTTTTTCGAGAAGAGCGTCGATATCTCCCGTTGTTCTAAGCATTGTTATAACCCCCTCCTCTTTTAACTAAGCCTTCTAGCCACCAGCCAATGGCTTTATAATAGTTACTGAATCCTTTTCATTCAATTTGTAATGATCATAATCTCGCATGAGTATTTGCTGGCTGTTAATAAAAACAGCGACTGACTTTGAAAAATCCATGCTCTTTAAAAGCAACCCTAAGGTATAATCAGCTGGAACAGATATAAGCTTATGATTTACTTTTAACTCCATGTCAAGTCTTTCTCTAGCAACCAGTCCAAGGACAGTCCGATTAAGGTTGCCTCTGTTGGACTCCCTGTTTTGGTATCCCAGCCTGCAAGCTCATAATACCGTTCTTTCGCCTTTTCAAAAGCCGCTTTGTCCAGTTGTACTCCTTTTGATGGCCCATCGTTAAACGCTTCAAATAACCGTTTCGGGAGCTGATCATCTTCCTTGGTAAAGCCTGCTTTGGCATTGAAGTACCTCATCATGTTGATTCTTCGTTCCCCTACCAACATTAGCTCATAGAGTGACGTATCCCACCCAAGGCCATATTTACACAAATCAATCAGATCCGTCGGCCCGTAAAGTTCCCAAGAAGGACCCCAAACGAATTGACACAAACATAGGCTGTCTAGGATAGAAAAATATTTTTGACTGGCTAAGGCAAATCTCACCTTTTCAGCATCCAGCTCATAAGAATTATCATAGCCTTTCCAGATACCAATTTGAGCTAAGCGCTGTCTTTCCCTACTATCCGGTGGCAGTACCAAAAATCCATCATGCTCACTGGATTGATGATCGGCACCGAACGAATTTACAGCGTAAATTAGTCCGACAGCAGGCTTAAATTGCGGCATATGGGCTGGCAGTTCTAGACCTTTCACTGAAATGCTCAATTCAATGGCATCCTGCCCAATTTGCAGAGCTGCCCGTAAACTGCCTTCAGCCAGCAAACGTCCAAAACCCTCACGCTTGGCAATTTTTTCTACTAAGATTGGTAGAGCACGATGATTCCCAAAGTTAAGTTCTAAGCCGTCGGTATCCTCCCTGGTAATCAACCCTTTTTCATAACACTCCATCGCAAAAGCAATTGTCGCGCCACACGATATCGTATCAAGACCATACATATTACAAAGTTGATTGCATAAAGCGACTGTTTCTAAATCGGTTACACCGCAGTAGGATCCAAAAGCCGCGCAAGTCTCATATTCGGGACCGCCATAGAGAGGATCGACCACACCAGGAATTTCGACGACTCGTTTGCATCGAACCGCGCAAGCAAAACAAGTATCTCGATTCTTTAAAATTGTTTCATACATCGTTGTTCCTGTTATATTGTTTGCACCTTCCACTAAGTGCCCGGCAGTCCAGTTGTTAGTGGCTAGGAACCCCTCATTGTTAAAGCCTTCTAAATCTCCATCCGTGCCATATTTGCCCAATCCGGCCACCGCTTCATTTTCTACCAATCTTGTTTTAACACTGGTTGCTAATTCTTTAAACTTATCAACGTCATAAGCCTTGGTCGGCTTTCCTTTTTTCAGTACCACAGCTTTTAAGTTCTTGGAGCCCATGACAGCACCCATGCCGGTTCTCCCATTGGCTCGCGTACACTGGTTGATAATACACGCGTATTTTACAAGGTTTTCCCCTCCAGGCCCGATCTGAGCAATTTCTAGATCGTTAACTCCAATTTCAGTCCGAATAATTGCCTCTGCTTCGCCTGTTACCTTGCCCCAAACATTTTGTGCGTCCCGTAGTACTGCTTCGTCTCCATTAATATATAAATAGACCGGTCGTTCTGCTCTTCCTCGGAAAACAACAGCATCCCAACCGTTTAATTTCAAATGTGCTGGAAAAAATCCGCCTGACTGGCTATCGCCAATGGCACCTGTCAATGGGCCCTTTGCGGTAATGTTTAATCTGCTACTACCACTGATAGGTAGTCCGGTCAAGGGAGATACGGTAAAAATAAGAGTATTCGCCGGAGATAGTGCATCATTTTCCGGTTCCATCTCCTGGAGCAACAAATAAACACCCAGGGCTGAGCCGCCTGGATAAAGCCTGTAGATTTCTCCTGATAAGAGCCTTGTTGTTATTATACTGGTTGACAAATTGACCTCTAAAATTTTAGCATCCGGAAAAATATTCATACAATTTTCCCCTTATAGCGATACACTGTTATATAAGTACCATAAGAGATACTTATATAACAGTCATACCTTTTTATTTACTCGCTTTCATCTAGTTTTCGAGATCCCTACTTCTATTAGTGGGGGGCGGGTGGTTTGTACGTAAACTTACTGGAGAGCTTTCGCTTCTGCCTGAAGTTGTAATAGAATCTCTTTGCCTTTTGGTCCAACCATTTCAGCATACTTATCATAGGCCGACTTGCTGGCTACTCTGAAGGCCTCTCTCTCTTCTTTGGTTAATTCAACAATCTTGATGCCGCTCTTTGCTTTGATCTTATCTAACGCTGCACCGTTGGATTTCGCTTGGATCGCAAACGATTCGGGACGAAGCTCTTCAATGGTACTCAGAACCATTTGTTGTTGATCTTTTGACAGGGAATCAAAGAATTTTGGGTTGGTCGAAGTTGTTGTCATATAGAGGTTTGAGCTAGCTAAGGTTAAATACTTCTGTACTTCATAGAATTTCATTTCTTCAATTGCAAATAATGGATTCTCTTGACCTTCGATCATTTTCAACTGCAACCCGCTGTATACTTCCATATAAGGAATAGGCGTAGGATTCGAGCCGTAGGCTTGATAGGCAGCTACAATCATGGGTGAAGGCATGGTTCTCATTTTTAGGCCTTTCCATTTAGCCGGAGTATTAACTTCGACGTTGGATGTCCACTCCATGGAACCTTCCGTCCAATAGGACAATACCTTTATGTTCTTCGCTAGATATAAATTTGACAGTGTTTCGTTCAAGGCTTTACTTGTTTTGAAGAGTTCGGCATTTTTGTCCATATTATCTGAAAATAGGAAATGAAGTGAGAATAACTGATTCTCTGGGACGATGGTACCCGTATTTCCCGGTGATACTATCCCAAATTCCAGACCGCCATTTTGGAGCAATTCAGCTTGCTGTGTGGCATCTCCAATTTGTCCGACAGGATAAACATCGACTTTTACTGCGCCGTTAGATTTCTTTTCAATCAATTCTTTAAATCGTTTGCTATATAAGTCTTGAACGCTCCCATCAATTTCCTCATGGGCAATTCTCCAGGTAACGACTTCCTGCTTCTTATCGGATGTGGTAGTCGGAACTGTCGGTGCGGTCGGTGCTTTCGGAGCACATCCAATTAACAGGGTAATCATCAGTGTAAGGATTACAAATAGACTCGTCAGTTTTCTCATACAGACCCCTCCTCAAATTTAATATAGTATCGTTAAATAGCCAAGAAATTTAGAACAGACCTTACATGCATTTCTACTCCGATTTTTAACGTATCTTCATCTATGTTAAACATGGGGTGATGATGCGGATATTGGCTATTCTTCTCCACATTACCTGTCCCCACAAAGTAGAAAGCACTGGGCACGCGGTGGGTAAACTCAGCAAAATCTTCTCCTGCCATGCATCTGTATTCGACAATATTATCTTCTTTGCCAAAGGTCTCCACAGCTGCTTGCTTCACATAGTTAACCATCGATTTATCATTGTACAGCGATGGATTGCTTGGAATAAATTTCAAGTAATACTGAACACCCATTCCTTCACATATTCCTTTGATCACTCGTTCAAACTTCTCCAAGAGAATGATTTTCTCGGTCTCTTCATTTTTGAATAAGAATCTGATGGTGCCGCCGATTTCGACTTTGTCGGCAATAATATTCCTACCGCTGCCACCATGTACATTACCCACCATAATGGTTATGGGAAGGAGTGGATCGACTTCTCTCGTTTGTATCGATTGCAAGCTTTGTATCACAGTAGCAGCAACTAGTATAGGATCAAGCGCAGTATGCGGTGCAGAAGTATGTCCGGCTTTTCCTATAATAGTGATTTCAAACTCTTCCGTACACGCCATGATCGGTCCAGTTGCTAAACCAATTCTCCCACTTTCGATCGGTGTCCAAAGATGTAACCCAAAGGCAGCAACCGGCACGGGATTCTCCAGTACTCCGGCTTGAATCATATTGAGGGCCCCTGCCTCTTCTTCATTGGGTTGAAAAACGAATTTAACATTGCCCTTGATTTCTTCCTTATGTCTGACTAATATCTTGGCTGCCATCATCAGCATCGCGGTATGCCCATCATGCCCACAAGCATGCATGATTCCTTGAGTTTTCGATTGATAGGTTAACCCTGTCTTTTCTTCTTGCGACAGAGCATCCATATCGGCTCTTAGTAAGACGGTATTCCCGTCATGGTTGCCCCTTAATAGCCCTACAACCCCGGTTTTTGTCATCATCTTAACTTCCAGGCCCAGCTGCAACAAATAATCATAGACAATTTTAGAGGTTCTGAATTCTTGATAGCCCAATTCCGGATGCCTATGAAAATCCCGACGCAATTCAATCAATTCATCCTGAAACATAGTAATTTCTTCTTTGATTTTACTCATATTCATACCTGTCTTTTCTGATTTTTTTACTTTATGTCGCCTATGAAATCAGCACCAATGAAAGCCACGGAAAGGCAATAATGATAATGGATATGACAACAAGCATTAACAAGTATGGCCCAAGCCCTTTGATGACTGCCAAAAATGGTCTGTCAAAGATTGCGCTGGCTGTGAAGATATTGCATCCAAACGGCGGTGTAATGGATCCGATGGCAGCCTGCAGCGTGACGATGATTCCCAAATGAATTGGATGAATTCCGGCGGCCACAGCGATCGGGAAGAAGATCGGTGTCACAATAATAATGACCACAATAGAATCCACAAAACTACATCCGATAAAGAAGAATATTGTGACCCAAACTAGAATCATGAGCTGCGAAGGATTCGGTCCCAGCAAACTCGATGTCAGCAATTGCGGTATTCTTGCATAAGAAATAACCCAGGAGAATAGTTGTCCTGCCGAGACCAGAATAAAGACAGCAGAGGTAACTACCGCAGTCGATAATGCGATCCGTTCAAAGTCTTTAAGCTTAATGCTCTTAAATATAAACAGTTCCAAGATCACAGCATAGAGAACCGATACCGCTGCCGCCTCCGTCGGACTGAATATGCCTGCATAAATACCTACAAAAATTATGACCGGAAAACCAAGCGGCGCGATGGCGTCCTTAAAGGCTTTCATTCTTTCTGCCTTGGAAAGAGTGGCTGATTTAGGTATATTCTTTCGCTTAGAGTCAAAATAAATAAACACAGAAAAGAATGACAGGATTAAAAGTCCAGGTATTAAGCCAGCAATAAACATATCTCCTACTGATGCGCCTGTTACGACGCTGTACATAATCATGGAGATACTTGGAGGAATTAGCAAAGCGATGATGGCCGAGCTGATGATCAGCGCAATGGTATCTGAATCACGGTATCCGCTTTCAACAAGCCTTTTTTTCATAGGTTTACCTACTGCAACGACCGTTGCCTGTGTGGAACCAGATATGGCACCAAACAAAGTACATGTGGCAGCAGTTGTAATACCCATACCGCCATGAATATGCCCAACAAAGACTTCTACGAAATCCAGAAGTCTTTTGGCAGTCTGACCAGCACACATGATATCTGCAGCAAAGATAAACATAGGCACGGCCAGCAGAACAAATGCTGATACCCCTCCGACCAGTTGTTGGGTCGCTAGAAACGGATTCACATTGGGATAATATTGAACTAATACCACAAAAGGAGCGATAATCATGCTGACCAGCATAGGGAAGTTCAGTATCAGTAATAGCACCATAATACTCATGAGCAATAAAGCCATTACTTCACCTCCTTATTATCTATCTCTGCGCATTCAGCCTGATTCTTCAGAGGAACTTTGCACGCTTTCTCATCAAGGTAATCCCGGATTGTTTCCTCAGTCGATATCCAAATCTCTTTTTCTTTCAAATTCTTAATGAAGGTTCTGCCATACTCTATTGCGCCTAAGAAAAACCCGATCGGCACAACGGCTACAATTAAATACATCGGTATTCTCATGGAAGGTGAAACTCTGCCTAACTCATACACATTCAACGTATAGAGAACCCCATAGTAACAAATATAAAACATTGCGATAGACGTCCCACCGGTAATGACCATCGTGAGTATTTTTTTATATCGATTACTTACTTGATCATATAAAGCAGACATCGTGATGTGTTTTGCTTTTTTTGCGGCATAGCCGATCCCTAAGAAAGTTACAATGAGCGTTAACGTCTGTCCAATTTCTTCTGCAGAAGTCCAACTGTAATTAAACACTTTTCGACTGATAACACTTCCAACTAAAACTACGGCCATCAGTATGACTGAATAAGCAAGAATGAACTCTTCGCATCTTGTTATCGCTTTAAAGAGTGACTTCCCCATTTTCCCCCTCCTTCACTTCACGTCATTTTCCAATCCGGTCATTGAAGAGTGATTTCTATTTAACTAACAGTTTTCTCGGGTAATTCGTAAAGGTTTCGCATCCATTTTCTGTTACTCTAAAAGATTCACTGATATCCACGCCGCAGTCACTAAGCCAGATACCCGGAATCATATGAAAAGTCATGTTTGGCTTCAGAATTGTCTTGTCTCCCGGTCTGAAACTCGCGGTGTGCTCGCCCCAATCCGGCGGATAGTTAAGTCCCATGGAATAGCCGATACGGGAATCCTTAATGAAGCCACTCTTGGCAATGCTTTTTGCCCACACGCGCTCGACCTCTTCACAAGTCATTCCAGGTTTTATAGCATTGAGCGCATTGGTTAAACCTTCCACCACAACTTCTGCCAGGTCTCTAACCTTTTGAGGAGCATCCCCCAAAATCATCGTTCTGGAAAGAGGGCAATGATATCGTCTATAGCATCCTGAAAGTTCTAAAATCACACTTTCTCCATCGACATAAGGGCCATCCGTCCAGCTCAAATGGGGTGTTGAAGTTCTAATTCCGCTGGGCATTAGCGGAATAATTGAAGAATAGTCACCGCCGTAAGTTTTTGTACCACTGATTTGGGCATGATAGACATTAGCCGCAGCGTCGCACTGTCTAACCCCTACATTTATCGAATTATAAGCGGCTGCCATTGCATTCTCTGCAATCCTGGCTGCTTTTCTTATGTATTCAACTTCGAAGTCTGATTTAATGATTCTTACCCAGTTGACCAAATTTGTCCCATCTTTGAACGTTGCATTGGGTAATCCAACCACTAATCGCTCCTGACATTTGGCCGTATAGTAATAACTGTCCATCTCAGTCGCGATAACCCTTTTATCGCATCGTTTTTCTTTAATAATATCCGAGACAAAATCCATCGGATGTTTGATCAATGATTGTACATAATCATCTGTGTAAGCCCGGATGTTTTCTTCTTGGAGCCAAGTTGTTAACCTAGCTGCATTACCATCTTGTCCTCTGCCGACCCAAATAGGTTCATCTTGATCAGCGATGACAATTAAGCATTGGTGCACATAAAAGGACCAACCATCAAAACCCGTTAAATAATTCATGTTTGCTGGGTCAGTGACAATAATCAGATCAATGCCATTGTCACTCATGCTTTGTTTTGTTTTGTTCAGTCTTTCCTTATATTCTCCAACTTCAAAATATAAGTTTCTATCCATTTTTTTGCATCCCCCTTTTTTTATTACTGTAGATTGTTGTTTGTGCATTGTAGTTTTACATTGTAATTTGCAGATTGTTGATTGTTAACAATTTAAGTCACAGTTAATAACTGTTTCTATGCGAATTTTCCATCTCGATAAGAAATAATATGACCTCTCAGAGCTTCTTTACACTTTTCTATATCCTTATTCCTTAAAAACCTAATAATGTCATAGTGGTCTGTCGCTGTAACCAATAAATCACCAGTCTCATTGGTGTCATAGAGCATAGCCATTCTTATTTGGAAATAGATACCCTTTAAAATATTTACCCTTCTCTTGCTGCCCGATTTTTGCCAAATGAATTTATGGAATTCCATATCTTTTAAACTAAGCTGAATCATTCTTTCAGAAAAATTGTCTGATTGGTTTACAATATCCACCATATCTTTGACAATATCCTCTAATACTTTAAAATCCTGTTCGGTTAGTTTGTCTTCATGAATCAAAATTTCGATAATGTTATATTCAAGTAAAAGTCTAATGTCAAATATCTCTTTAATATCTTCGAGTTGAAACTTTGTCACATAAGTTCCCTTACGCGAAAGCACCGTTACAATGCCTTCTTTTTCTAAATCTTTGATACCTTCTCGCACTGGCCCCCGACTTATTCCTAGTTTATTTGCAACTTCTGTTTCTAATATATGTTCACCTTCATTATAAACCCTTGCTAAAATCATCTCTTTTATATAGTCAACTACTACACTACTTAAATTATCTCTTTGATACCTGTCCGCATCGTTCAGACTAATCATCTCATTTCTGATATCTTTTTCATGCACTCATACATTGGTTATATTACTTAAATCAGAATCTTTTTTAGATTGTCAATTGTCAACAATTTTTATGTAAGTATTATATTCGCCATTAATTGAAATAACCCTTTATTATTAAAAAATTTTTTAAGCAAACAATAATCATAGCCAAAACAGGAATAGCTATTTTTGCCGTCGCAAGCAGCCATTCGTTTCTGAAGCAGGCAAGCTTACATTGCCGATAAGCGTGTAGACTTATCGGCGCTTTCAACATGCACATCCTTAACCCTCAAACCCACTCCACAAGTTGCTTTCAACTGTGATTCTTCAACATCGGACCTCTTTCCAATGGCCAGAAGTAAAAAGAAGATTTAAACTTTAGAGTCGAATGTCCAATCAACCCTCAGATTAAGTATGGGATTCACCCAGTCTTCCCTAATTTGTGCTTCGTGTAAAAGTCTTGTGGAATGCATATCCTCCATAGAACCAAAAGCTCCAGCCCAACTCCGACCCAAATCGATACAGGTGCATACCAAGTGACAAGCCATGCCACCCCTCCTGCTAATGCTGTCAGCCATTTATTCCAGGTAAGTGGACGAATGAGCAATAAGCATAACGTTACAATAAAGATCAGAGCAGACATCACATAAACTACGAACTCGGTGTTTAGTTTGGCCATTGGCTCTATTTGATTTTCTACCCGCCCTTTTACGCCTTGCAAAATTTCACGGACAGCAAGGTAATCTGTGAATTCTGTGAACAAATCAAGGGAAAGTAAACTTGGCTGGGTCCAATGAAAAGACCAGCGGATGCGACTAACCAAACGGGTATGGCTCTCATCTATCGGATATAGGGCCCATATAAAACTGCCTACATGATTCATTCCAGTCCAAATTATATACTGGTTTGGTTCAATAGCATAGAAGATCATGTTGGCTACAGCACTAATCGGAACTCCATCGCCAACTTTAAATTGCTGAAACTCTGGCAAGATGCTGTCAGCACTGTGAATTCCCCGCGGGCTTCCTAGGTTTTCCAGAATGTCATAACCATAGTACCCTGCTCGACCATATCCCATCTGTAGCAGCCAAGGCCAGATTTCCTCCGGTGTACCCGCGATGGTAATCCCGCGGGTAGCGAAGAATTCCGGATTGGGATCCAGCTGATCTCCCGGCATGGATTGTTTCACTTCCTGGCCTGTTGCTCCCCAATTAAGCTGGTAAGGACGTGCCCAAAGCATGTACCCAGTCATTACCAGAGCAATAAGGGCCAAGGTAGCCAGGATCCTATTAATTTTTATTAAAGCGAAGAGTTTTTTCATAATTATTTCATCCTTATTAATCATTTTCCTAATCTGGGGAAATAGCGCCTTAGTCCTGTACTACCTCCGTGATATTACGATAGAACCCGTCACGAATATTACCGTCAATATGGCAAAGATAAGGTGAAAACTGACTGAGCTATTATAATCGGCAATTTTATCTTTAGAAAAATGGATGTAAAGGCCACAAATGGTGGTTGAAAATAAGAGAATTAATGTGATTACGTTCACGATTGTCCTAGCGATATTCATTGACTGACATCTCCTCAATATTAAAATTTTTCTACACTATTGACCCAATATTCAACTGTCATTGCATTTCACCGATAACAAATCGATGCCCATATCTCGGAGTCTGCTTAAGATACCGTGCAGGGCTGCCTGATCCACTACCTCCCCTGCCAAGCGAGTTATTCCTTCGGGAAGCTGAGTTATCTCCAGTCCTGCAAACCAGCCCGCCCTACGCTGGTCAATATGACCTCTGATCATAATCTCGTAATACTGCATTTAATCACCACCTCACTCTTACACTTTAGTTATAAATCTTTAATGAGTCTTAGAAACCTCTCGAAAGTAGGGTTTTCCCACTATCCGAAAGTAGGGTTTCGAGACTTAATCAGTAACAAAAAAGAGGAGTTCTGCCAAAGATCTGCAAAACTCCAAAGATATTCTCACCTCTTAATATAAGTTCGTTCTTATTCTTAACAGTCACCTCAACTCTGATTGGCAAGTACGCCCATTTGCTGGGCCCTAGCAACTGCTTGGACACGATTCTTGACCTCTAATTTACCGAATATGTTTTTAACATGCCACTTAACAGTCCCAAGTGAAATAAACAAGCTATTACCAATCTCTTCGTTGGAAAGTCCGGCCGCCAGCAGCCTTAGAACCTCAAGTTCACGTTCGCTTAATAGTTCTATCATACCTGGTAACGTTGGACAAGTGGGCGCCTTCTCATGGGGATGGGTATAGTATGCCAGCAGAGGAGTTATGAACTCCGGTCTTTTAGACTCAACTGTAAACAGCAAGTCCCTAACTTCAGGACCTTCACTCAGAAATGGGCGTATATATCCCTCAACAGCCGCAAAATTCACAGCCTCTTCCATTGAATGAATTGCTTCCTCCCGCCTGCCAAGTGCCTTCAATACCAGGGATGTAACAATTTGTCCATAAATTAATCTCCCGTTTCTTCCCCTTTCTCTGTCAAACTGGCAGATGTCATTCAATAATTTCAAGGCCTGCTCGTACTGAGCTGCTTCATATAATGTCCTGGCTACAACCATATACGGTATCTCCTTAAACGAAGTAATGCTGTCCGCCGGGTACAAGCTTGACCTTTCGACCCAAGCTAGAGCTTCTGCTAAATCCCCTTGTTTTAGTAAAAGAAGAGCTTCAAAAGCATCGTACCTAACCTTTATGAGCGGGAAAGCCTTAGCATCAGTATTCGCTTTAGCCTTTTTCAGAAGATCCATAGCAGTTTGAGTATCACCTAAAGCCCAGTATACCAGGGCGAGAGTCTGCTCAGCATCGCCACCCAATATTCGATTTAATCCTAACCGCTGGCTAGCAATTATCCCCTTTTCCAAGTATTCCCTGGCTTGCTCGAGGTTGTTACCCTCATAATGAAGAATACCTAACGGTATATACAACAGTTCAACCATAGGCAAAGGTTTACCTTGAGTGTCCACATAGTCCCGAAAGGCCTGATCACACAATTCCATAGACTCCTTGCGCCCACCTTGAATCACTAAATTCATGGTTATATCCACCAAGGCAACTAAGCTGGTGAAGATATGCCCTGCAACCTGCGCCGTGTGATAGGCCATGTACAACGTCGCCGTAGACTCTCCCATGGGGTCACTTTTTCTTTGGGCATGGCCTAGGGAGAGTAGAGCAATTTCCCGAAAAAAGGGGTCTTGATCACCAATCCTCTCAATAGCCTTCTGTGCTATTTCCTTGGTGCGAGGGTCATCATGGTAATTCGCAATCCAACCACGCAGTGCCAATAGTCTTCCCTCCGTAAGTTGGTCGCTGTTTTCAGCCGGAATTTTCTCCGCCTTGGTTAGACAATGTACGGCCTCTTCGCTTTTACCTAGTAAAAATAAGGACCAAGCTTTATAACTAGCCAATTCCCCACTCATGTCAACCAATTCTAGTGGAAGAGAACTGAGCCAATCCAGGAGGGTGATCACCTCTCCCCTTTGGAATAGTCGGGATGCTTGGGACTTAAGCAATTGGCTAGCCAAATCATAAACCTGAGCAGCCAAGGCAAATTTGATCCCCTCTTCCGGCATTCCATTACCAGCAAACCATAGTGCAGCCCGGTGCTGAAGGTTAATAAGTTCGGTTCTTGCTAATTCTGTACGAAGAAACTCACCAAACAGGTGGTGATACCGGTACCATTGCCGCTCATTGTCCAAAGGAATCAGAAATAAGTTAGTCTGTTCCAGCTTAGCAATAATCGATTTGGCGTTGCTCTGACCGGTTAATTCATTGCCCAATTCAGCATTAAAACGATCCACAACAGCAGTGCGGGTAAGAAATACTTGTATCTCCCGATCCGTACTCTGAACTACCTCTTCCATTAAATAGTCGATGATATAGCGGTGATTTCCGCTAAATGCCTTAATGAACTCGCCTACCTGCTCTGCAACCTGTCCATTGATTGAAAGAGCAGCCAGTTGCAAGCCGGCAATCCAGCCTTCAGTTCGGGCACCGAGCGCCGATACTTCCTCGTGTTTGAGCTTGACGCTCACTGAGGTTGCTAAGAAGTCCCCCGTCTCCGCCAGATCGAAGCGTAGGTCATTCATCCGTATTTCCGTCATCTGGTTGCGGACACGCAAGCGTGGGAGGGAGAGTGCCGGATCCTCCCGCGTTATCATCACAAGGTGCATACTGGGCGGATGATTATCTAGTAAAGCCTGGACTACCTGCACAACAGATTCGTGCCTAATCACATGAAAGTCATCCAGGACTAGAATGAATGGCTCCATTGTTGCCACTATTTCGTTGATCAGGGTAACCACCACGGCTTTTACTGATAGCATTCCGGACCCGGATAACAGTCTTGCGGCCTCCAGTCCAATGTTTTTATTGACTCTTTGCAACGCAGCAATAATGTAACTGATAAACCTCACCGGGTCATTGTCGTGTTCATCTAAGGAAAGCCAGACCTGAACCTGGTTAACCCTATCTAGCCAGTCCGCTACCAGAGTTGTTTTTCCATACCCGGCGGGGGCCGAGATTAAGGAAAAAGCTCTATCCAAACGAAGTCCCTCATTAAGCTTTGCCAACAGCCTTGGACGCCTAACTAACCCCAGTATAGGTTTAGGTATGTGCAGTTTAGTTTTTAGTAGTACACTCCCCATATTGTTCTTCCCCCGCTATTCTCTTTTTCATTAGTATTCTTAAAACCAATTGAATTTTCCTTCCTTTCAATATTGATAATTGCAGATTTTTAATCAAGACTACGTTCTGGACGTCGTCGAAATTAAACCGGTTAAAC
>LADV01000071.1 GCA_000961805.1 Peptococcaceae bacterium BRH_c23
CAGTGGAAGACCAAAGCGGTATCATCACCGAGCTGACTACGGAGCTTGCCAATCTGAAGGTTCAATTGGAGAACGTCAAGACGTCCAAAGCGGAGCTCGATAAAACGGCCAGGCAGCTGAAGGATTCGCTGGAATCGCTCCAACAAAGCTCATCCGCCAAGGGCTATGAGAGGATGAAAACGAACTTCATTAATACGTCGCTCAAGGTCAGGGCCAACCATATCACAGATGGACGTTATGAAGTAAATGCTTGAGAATATCACTTTAGCATGCTATGATAAACATGCATAATTGGAGAAATTTGGTGTCCGTATGACTTCGTATATTGCAGTCACCAGCTACTTTGATTATCTTTGTTTGGGAGGAGTGCTAACCTATGGATAGCGAAGAGCTCTTAAAAATCGTCGCCAGGGATGAAGACGGCCAACATCAATTTAAAGCAAATATCACCAATAGTTTGGCAAGCGAAGGCAACCTAAACCTTGCCGCCGCTTTGCTTTTTTCTAAAGCACCTTATTATAAACTTCCCATATTCATCGTCAAAGCCGTTTCCTATCCGAGCAAAGACATTGACGTCTCTCATTACATTGAAAGCGCAGATTTAAAGGGAAAATTGTCAGATCTTTTTCAGTCAACTCTCAACTTTATGTTACGCAACATTGCTTACATCCAGCATCAGCAAGATGTCAATTCACTAGGAGAACCAGAAATTCCTAAAATTGTATTTGAAGAGTTATTGGTGAACGCATTAATCCATAGGGATTACCTCATTTCTGCTCCGATCCGAATCTTCATCTTTTCGGATCGCATCGAAATTATCAGTCCCGGTCATCTTCCCAATAATCTCTCGGTGGAGAATATCAAGAAGGGTATCTCAAATATTCGGAATCCCATTTTGGCTTCTTTTGCCACAAGAATACTACCTTATCGTGGTCTTGGCAGTGGGATCCGAAGAGCACTTAGTGCTTATCCGGCAATTGAATTGATAGACGATCGCGAAGGGAATGTCTTTAAAGTCATTATTGCACGCGAAAAGAAAGTATCCCACTAGTTGCTCGACCATACCAGTCATCAACATTGATATTTTAGATTTCCTGCATCCTTTCCTGGTCTTGCATTGAATATCCATCTCTTTTAACATCACTCATATTTAGTGAATCATCTTTCATTACAATATTCTTTAGCTTTTTAACTGCCCCATAAGGCTCTTTTAATGAACAGGGGACCAGGGACCAGTGCCTGACACCAACTTATCATTGATTTTATCGAAGCGGCCCCATTTCTAAACTCCTCTCGAATCTGAGCTCTATTATGGTCTTATGTATTCGCTTTATCGAAGGTCGGGAACCAAAGCTCAAGCGGAGATTGGCTTGACTTTACCCTAATTGATGAACCGCTGACGTCGTTAGATCAAGAGCACCAAAGAAGTTTTGCCTCTGTAGTCTTTGACACATATTCAGCTCATCAGTATATCGTAACGTCTCACGATTTGCGATGGCCACGGGAACTAAAACGATTGACTAGCCAAAATATCTCCGCTCAATTTCATAGTTGTTCTTTACCTCTTCGATTATGGTGATGAATGGGAGTTTAAGGTTGAAGTGGAGGAAATAAGCTCGGAAAAGCCATTACCTCTCACACCTAAGATTGTTGGTAAACGGGGTGAGGCGCCTGATCAGTACGGATATGGGTATTAGCCCCGGAAACGTGAGCGCCTTACCAGACTTGATAAGATGCAACCTTTGGCATGGTTCGGACTGAAGTGCGCAACAGAGTTGGTAATTCCCACTTGGGACATGTTTTTGATGACGGTCCAGCAGACAAAAGAGGAAAAAGGTACTGCATTAACAGTGCTTCGATACGATTTATTCCCCTTGGGCAAATGAAAGAACAAAATTATGGGCAATTTATGTCGCTGGTAGATTAAAGTATTATGGAGTCTTGTCTTGCTGAATTCTGATTTATCAGATAAAGGATCAGTTTTCGTTCCTAGTCAAATATGTTCCCTAAGTCAATTGCTAAGTCATCAAATAACCCATCGTTTATTGTTTCGTCTTTCCCGTACACTGCTGGTTCAGTAAATACATTCTCGGAGAATTTATAAACTTCCACAATCTTATTCAATGGATCAACTATCCAGTATTCTCGGACTCCTGACAATCGGTAGCGTCTTAATTTGACTCGTTTGTCTTTTAACGCTGTTGATGGACTCAAGACCTCCACTACAAGGTCGGGAACACCGACACAGCCTTTTTGGTGTATCTTCGATTGATCACATATCACAGTTATATCAGGTTCAACATAATTGTCATTTTCATCATCCAACCATACCCCAAAAGGTGCAGGAAAGGCCTTGCACCGTTTACCCTTTAGATAAGTATAAAACTCACCATATAAATTTCCGACAATAGCTTGGTGTTGGGATGAGGGAGGTGGTGTCATATCGTAAATTACACTATCAATACGTTCCCAACGTTCAAACTCGAATTCCAATGGTTTTTCTTCCAAATAAAACACCCCCTTTGTAAAATTATACCATGGTTCAATTGGTTTTAAAAGGCGAATGAGAATCATTATAAGAGCAACAATAAAGACATTGATAATGAAATAGGGCTCTATGTACTTTTGAGGCATTTATCTAATTACAGAGAAAAAGCGCTTTGGTTAAGGGAATATGAGTTTGGATTACAGCAAAACGTGCAACAAAGGAAAGCCCTTGTTGAAACGTACAAATGTATCAAGGAAACAGGAGATTTTCCACAGTACTGACAGAGAAAAGTTCAGTGTATTTGCAAATATGATCGTGAATGTAATCGATGTGGAGGTACAATTTCGTGAGAAACGTGAGATCACCATATATTAGCCTTTCCGATAGCGTCCGCTGCAGAAAGGAATATTTCGGTGGAATACTTTTCAATACTAGGACAGGAACTATGATGGATGTTGACAGGGGAGCCTATTTGTTAATTTTACTTATCCAAACCATGGGCGTAGTAGATGTTAATGATCTCGATAGGATTTGGTTTATCGTATATAATAAACACATTAATCGAAGAGTGGTTATTAGGATAATAGAAAAGTTACTTGAGTTTAAAATGTTGGTAGTTATGCCAAATGGCCGACTCAATAACGATTACGATGTGAGTTCTAACCTCTTGGATCAGACCAGAATCGCTGGATCTGATCTCCAGTTTATTAGCGCACCGGAAACTATCCATTGGGCAGTTACCTATAAATGTGAATTGGATTGTCCGGATTGCTATGTACGACGACATCGTGAGGATTTTACGACTGAACTTAATACAATAGAGGCCTTGACGATCATCGATAAGATAGCTGACGCCAGGGTTTTCCAATTGGCTATCGGCGGTGGGGAGCCCTTGTTGAGAGAAGATATTCTAAGCATTGTTGCTAGGGCTCATGAAAGGAAACTAGTAGTTCATGTTACAACAGGCAGGTATCAGCATGAACCTGCTGCTCTTAGAGAACTAGCAAAATATATTAAGAGCTTGCAGATCGGAATTAAGCAAGAGGAATTGCTGGCGCAGCCGGAAAACGAAAAGGAAAAGCTAATCCAGCTCATTGCTATGACCAGTGAGCTCGGCCTTGATATTGGAGCTAATCTGATGTTATCTAACTCTACGCTTAGCGAATTTGAGCACATCATTGATTTGCTAGCAGCTGTAGGATTTAAGAGGTTAACCCTGCTGCGATATAAACCACCTGGAGACATTCAGCGTTGGCTTAAGGAAAAACCTGATGAGTACACTCTTTTGGAATTTGAACGGAAGTTTTCTAAAACTGTGGATACCTATCCAGATATCCAATTCAGGGTGGACTGCGGGTTGGCGTTTCTGGAAAGAAAACTGTCACCTCAAACAGCGGAGGCTCATGGGATCAGGGGATGTACTGCTGCGAATAGGATCTTGTCAATAGCACCAAATGGCTCAATTTATGCTTGTTCCCAATTAGTTGGACAAGGCTTCTCTGCAGGTAATATATTGGAGGATGACTTAAAACACGTCTGGATGAACAGTGAAGTTTTAAAAAAATATAGGAGTTTTCGTACCAAAAAGCCTTTCAAATATAGCGACTGTGGTCAATGTACTGCTAAAATCCATTGCGGAGGGTGCAGGGTATTTGCCGATGATGCCTTAGGGGCCGATTCGGGTTGTCCTGAGCCTGTCCTATCACCCGCGAAGCTGAAAAAATATGGTAAGGAAGATCTTTATGATACAATTTTAGATATTCAGGAAAGCATCGGTTTTACAAATGCTGGCTTTCCTTATGCGTCCTTTGAGCAAATCCAGGGCTGGTTGGAGGAAGAATTTTATCCTAAATGGTTGCTTAGAAAAGAAATAAGGGGACAACAGTTATGAAAATTATCAGTGTAAAAAAGGGTTTCACCTCAGACCACAGTTCTACTTCCTATGAATTTCTGGCAGTGGATAAAGTGCTGAGCAAAAAGGACCGGCAAGCGGTTGCATCATTGTCCAGTCGAGCCAATCCGACTGCCAGAGAAGTAAGCTTTATTTATCACGCAGACGGCTATGATATTCCAGGCGGCTGGGAGGCGCTAATGGAAAAGTATTATGATGTTATGTACAGCGAGTCTTATGATTGGTGGACGTTCGCTATCGCCTTCAATTCTTCAAAGGGGCAGGTAGCTGAGTTAAAGAAGTATGAATTTGACGGTGAGGACGATTGTGGCATCAATGTACACGAACAGGATGGTCGGACAATTATTGAGATTAATTGCCGCTTAGATTCGTACTATATCGATGATCCGTATGACAAATATGACGACTATGACGATGATGACGACTGTGAAGAAGATGAGGGGGAAACAGAGAGTTTATTTGTCGCTGAAAATGAATTGCTTAACCTGTTAGTCAAAATAAGGGAACAATTAATGCAAGGTGATTACCGGGCTTTATATGCAGTATGGGAAAGATATGGTTACTTAACTGATGAAGATGAAGAAAATGACGACGATGACGATGACGATGACGAAAAAGACGAATATGAAAGTATTATCCCACCCAAGCCACCTGAAAGATCTCAAGGAAAAAGCATCATAGAGCAATTCTCAAATATGCTCGAATGACAGTTGATACATAATAACCATTAGCTGATATATTTTGATCTCAATGGTTGAGGCGATGTATCTCATGATTGCATTCGCAACACTCGTTGTTTTGATCATAAAGAAGAAATAACCGCCCCTAGCAAGGACTGCGGTTATTTCTTATAACTTCAATTCGGGCTAACCGTTCGGTTAGACAATCTGCTGGGCTGGCGTGCTTGCAACACGTCAGTCCTTTTCTTATATTATACCCATAGATTGTAAAATATACAACCAGCTTGTCTTTAACTGGATACTTGAACACATACTGAAAAAAGATAAACTTATTACTGCTTAAACCTTTGGGGATACAACAAATGAGAATCAATGAATATTGGCTTAGTGCTATTGTTAAGTAAAGGAAAGGATAACTTTGGGAGAGTTAGAAAAACATGCTCGACTATTTAATCTGATTGCTCCTGTTTACAATAAATTCTTTCACTGGCATGCTCAGGGCCGCCAGAATGTCCACCCAGGGGAAGTCCATTGAGTTTGAGCAGGGGGCTCTCGTTACATTGCTGGGAGTTAATGTTTAGGATTTAATTAGGAAAATAATTCATATATCTTTTTTATAAGTTCTACAAAGATATAAGAAAGGAGATTTTTTATGTCGAAAAACTATGAATCTGAGTTTAAAACCATTGCTGCCTTAATGTTAAAAAGGCTTCCGCCACCGCCTCCTGTAAGCGACGTCAATACTAAGTACAATCTCTTTTAGGCGGGGAAGGATTGCCTTGCTTATACCATAACACAGGCCTCCTCCTTGGCCGAAAGGGCTAAAAATGGAGGAGCTTACGAATGATAACTATGCTTCGGGACAAAACCCTTTGGGGATTAATCCTTGCTGTGCTGTTCATGATGGTCGGAGTAGGAATGATAGTTGTGATATTGCCACAACGAATCGTGTCTTTGGATGGAAACTCGCATTCAGTGGGATATCTGGCTTCGGCTTTCGCCTTTTCCTATATACTATTCCAAGTTCCTATCGGCAGTTTGTCGGATAAATTAGGTTTCAGGCCGTTTCTAATCATTGGATATTTGCTGTGTTTTTTGGCCGGATTGGTGTTTTTCTTTGCAACAAGTTCAGGCTTGATATTTTTCGCCCGGTTTATGCAAGGGGTCGGCGAAGCGCCGGTTTGGGCGCTAGCCCCAGCATTGCTGTCAGTAAAATTTCCAATGGCAGTGGCTATCGGATTATTCTTCTCATTATTCTATGTGGCGATAAGCCTTTCACAAGTTATTACCGGCTCATTATCGGACAGATTTGGCTGGAATACATTTATGATCATAGGACTTCTTGTCGCCGCTGTTGGGATAATTATTACTCCATTCTTAAGTAGCCTGCTAATCTTCTTGCCACTAACGGTCGCGAGTTTGGGAATGGGCGTTTTCTATCTTGCATCAATGGGCTTCTTGAATGAAATCGTGCCCAACTCTTTAAAGGGTACTATTTCGGGGGCATATTATCTCTTTTGGGGTGTCGGGATGTTTTTCGGTCCCCCAATAATAACTAAAATTGCGTCATACGTCAGTTTTCAGGCATCAATGACAGGTTATTCGTTTCTTATGCTGCTAGTAGCATCTGGAATGGTGAAGCTCTTAGGTTGGAATAGAGCCGAGATTAAAGCGGAAATTTTAAACTAAAAGAATCGCAAATTTTTCAAACATTTGAACCAATCAAGACTAAATTAGTACATTATTTTTTTACTGTTTGGCGTTTGGAGCTTGTGAGAAAAGAGTACTTTGCGAGACGCAAGGCAGTTTTAGATGAGATGGCGGCCGTCAGAGAAGCAGAACTCCGGTATTCCATCAATGAAGAGCTATTTCATTGGCAGAAAGACAGTGAAGAGGACGTTTTGTTGGGAACTGTATGACCAACAAAAACGTCCTCTCTTGTCCTTATCCGACTTATTTTCTTTCACTGCATCAAATCCAAACATATGGAATAATTCAAGATATAAGTGAAATGACAGGCGGTAGGGTCGTATTAGGCCCCGGGACCTTGTATGGCGCGATTAACTCTATGCTTACAAAAGGTTGGATAAGTTTATACAGTGAGGATAAAGAATCCAGAAAGAAAAAAGAATATTTGCTCACAGAAATAGGCAGGGAAATATTTGTGAAGGAAGTTAAAAGGTTAAATGAACTTGTAGAGAATAGGAAAAAGATGGATGAAGAAACGGAGATGAAAAAAGTAGGATTTATTAGTATCCAAACTGGAATATATAATCCTAATCCCGGCTAAATCGGTGATGTCTTCTAGTTTTGTGTATTTATCATCTTCCCGATTTACCTTTCTCTTTAAGCTTTCTCGGCTTTTTAACCGGGAAGTGATTGAGTGAACGTTAATGTCCTTAAGCTGAAGTATTCCTTTTAACAAGTTTTCGGTGACATTTGCAAAATCGGAATATACTGGATAAACTTGATCGAATTTAGCAATGATGTCGGCTGAATTTTGATTGGTCATCTTAAATTTCCCTTCGGCTTCTTTAGTTTCTTTTTGTTATTATGTTATCACATTTATTTTGCCATATAAAAGTCTGATGATTCTTGTGGACCTTCTTCTGAAAAATTTACCTTTTCAGTGGACGGTCATTGATGATAAGATTAGATAAGACACGATTTAACCCTAAGTCGTGTCTATTTTAACCAGAAAAAATTCTTAGGAGAGACTGACGAAGTACATGAAAAAAATAAGTGAAATTTTTAGTGATTATGAAGCAGAGGGGAACCTCAATACTGCTATTGTACAAGCAGTGGTCTTAACTAAAAGTACGAAAACCCTGGAGATGAAAATCAGCTCTGATCAATATATTGAACTAAGAGAAATTGAATCCCTAAATCAGTTTATCAGGGAACGATTAGCCTTAGACGA
>LADV01000090.1 GCA_000961805.1 Peptococcaceae bacterium BRH_c23
CCGACGGAACAACCCAGGCAACCTTCACCTATGATGCCTTAGGCCGAAGAAGCAGCATGACAACCGGGGGCAACACCGTAAACTTCCATTACAGTGGCAACAAAGTAATCTGTGAAACCGATGCCAACAACAACGTCCTGGCATGCTATAATTATGACGGATACGGCAACCTGATCAGCATGACCAGAAACGGCAGCACCTATTATTATCACTACAACGGTCATGGTGATGTAATAGCCCTTACCGATACCAACGGCAATACAGTAGCCACCTATCAGTACGATGCCTTTGGCAACATCCTCAACAGTACAGGGACAGTAGACAACCCCTACCGCTATGCCGGATACCGCTATGACGAAGCAACAGGTCTCTATTATCTCAATGCCCGTTACTATGACCCGGAAACAGGGAGATTCACCACGGAGGATACCTTCCATGGCTATGTCGACGATCCCCAGAGCTTAAACCTGTATGCATACTGCTACAACAACCCGTTAGCATACGTAGATCCTGACGGACATGACCCTTGCTATTGTCCCAGGGACCCTGTACAAGATGATTTAAGTACAGTCTATAATTTCCTGATAGGAGATGATATAAATACCCTTCTTAACCCTAATGCGCAGATGGGTATGAAATTCCTGGCTGCAGCAAGTATTGGGAGCAACTTTGTTGGCGGAGGAGCTGTGACAAAAGGGCTAAAACTTGCAATGAAGTCCAAGAAGGGGATGAAGGTATTAAAGGGAGTGAGTAGTGCTCCTGCATCGCTAATGCAAGGAGCAGCGAACACGAGAGTCTATTTAGGAATTAAAGATGGTGTTACAGATTATGTTGGGATAACAAAAGATATAGCAAAACGACAGGCACAACATGGAGACAGATTTGATTTCTTGCGAGAAATTACAACAGAACCTGTTACAAGAAGGCAGGCAAGAGCAATAGAGCAGGCTATGAAGGAAGCAAACCCTGATTTTAGCAATAAAATAAACAGTATCAGTCCTAGTAGAGACTGGTATAATGATGCTGTTAATTGGGGAAATAATTGGCTAAATAGTAATGGATATTTGCCCTAAGGAGTGTGCAAAATGGCATTTAGTGAATTGATTGCTATGAAAAAGGCAAAAAATAATCCTTCTGAAGGAGATGTTTTCGTGATACAGCCAGAAGAAGGAAGATATTACTATGGAAAAGTAATTTTAACAAATTTAAAAAGTAGAGACTCATTTATAAGTGGAATGACGTTAGTCTACATTTATAATAAGATTTCATTTCAAAAGGGTTTCACGGGAAATTTGGAAGAGGCTGATTTACTGATAGCTCCAATTATTGTAAATAACCAACCGTGGCAAAAAGGCTATTTTGAGACGGTCGGCAATGTTAAGGTATTAGAAAAGGAAAAAAATCTGGATTATGGATTTTGGGACATGTTAAAAAAGAAGTATGTTGATTATAACGGTGATGAGCTGTTAAAGGAACCCAAATACTGGACCCACTATGGATTAGGTAGTTACGGAATCGTTGGGAAAGAAGTACAAAAAGCATTGAGTAAATGCAAATAAGCTATTACGTGACAATGCATTTAGAAAATCCAACAATAAGGGAATAAAGAAAAAGTTAAATTTTCAGTGAGACGGGTTTTCCGTCTCTTTTTCTCACGAAAACAAAAAACAGCCAGAAACAGTTTGGTAAGGCTCTAGCCGTTTGTTCATGCAATTGAGGATTTCTTAGGCCTGCCCAAACCAAAACAGTATGTACGGATGTCAATCCTAGCTTGCTTAAAAAGTCGCCGTTTTCCCCAACCGATCGATTATGCTTATGACAATCAGGCAATTATCCCCTTGCCGTAACCAATGCCTTAGGTCAATCAGTGGGTATGCAATATGATACAAGTGGCAATTTGACGCATGTCACCGATCCAGCGGGAAAAACCACGTCGTTCGGATATGATAATTTAGGACGCCTGAAAAACGTCAACGGGGTTTCGGGAAATAATGCCCAATATACCTATGACGGAAACGGCAATTTAACCACCGCCACCGATCCCGGAAACCAGACCTTTACCTATGGCTATAACGAAATCGATGCCCTGGCCAGCATAACCGACCCCTTAAATAACACAACCAACTTTTCCTATGATAAAACAGGAAATCTCACAGGAAATCTCACAGGAATGTCCTACCCATCAGGCAACACCATAAACTATGCCTACAATACCGCAGACCGTCTTGAAGAAATAAAATACAACGGGAACCCCAGATACAGCTACGAATATGATCCCAACGGCAACTGTACCGGAATGACCGATGAAGTCAGCAATCAAAGCACAACCTATGAATATAATGAACTAGATGCCCTAATAAAGGTGACCAAACCCGGGCAGCAGCTTGATTATGCCTATGACAATGAAAACGGCGGCAGGTTTAGCGGCCTAAGCGGACAAATCGGCAGTGTCAATTACAATGCCAATTACAGCTATGACGACTTGGGACGAGTGCGGAAAGTCACAGGAAACGGCATAAGCGCCGAATATCTCTACGATGAAAACAACAAAGTCGCCTCCATCAAACTGGGAGACGGCAGTAATAGCCTTTACAGCTATAATGATGTCGGCCTGCTAAAAGAACTGGTTAATTACCGACCCGACGGAACAATTCTCAGCAGTTACAGATATACCTATGATAGCAGAGGCAACATCACCAGCATCACCAGCTCGGAAGGAACCATAAACTATCAATATGATGACCTAAGCCGCTTAACCAGAGAAACCCTAGCGGACTCAATCAGCATAGAATACAGCTATGACGCAGCCGGAAACCGTCTCGCCAAAACAGTAACCCAAGGAGAGACCAGCCAAATTGTCATCGCTGATAACCAACAGAGCTATGCATATGATGCTGTCAATCGACTACAGGAAGTAAAGAATTCCGACGGAACAACCCAGGCAACCTTCACCTATGATGCCTTGGGCCGAAGAAGCAGCATGACAACCGGGGGCAACACCGTAAACTTCCAGTACAGCGGCAACAAAGTAATCTGTGAAACTGATGCCAACAACAATGTCCTGGCATGCTATAATTATGACGGATACGGCAACCTGATCAGCATGACCAGAAACGGCAGCACCTATTATTATCACTTCAACGGACATGGTGATGTCATATCACTTACTGATACCAACGGTAATACAGTAGCCACCTACCAATACGATGCCTTTGGCAACATCATCAACAGTACGGGAACAGTGGACAATCCCTACCGCTATGCCGGATATCGCTATGCCGAAGCAACAGGACTATATTATCTCAATGCCCGTTACTATGATCCGGAAACAGGGAGATTCACCACTGCGGATACCTTCCATGGCTTTGCTGATGATCCTCAGAGCTTAAACCTATATGCTTACTGCTACAACAACCCCGTGGTATACGTAGACCCTAACGGGCATTCCCCCTGCTATTGTCCCATGGACCCTGTGCAAGATGATTTAAATACAATCTATAATTTCCTGATAGGAGATGATATAAATACCCTTCTTAACCCTAATGCCCAGAAGGGTATGAAATTCCTGGCTGCAGCAAGTATTGGGAGCAACTTTGTTGGCGGAGGGATGGCTACTAAAGGGCTAAAGCTGGCAATGAAGTCCAAGAAGGGGATGAAGGTAGCTAAGGGGGGGAATAATGCTGCCAAAAAGATAGACTTCTTCGTTGCACCAAGTGGAGAAGCAATACCGGCTACAAAACAAGGTATTATGGATAATCTTACAAAACTAACTGAAAAAAACGGAAAATACTATGGGAATGACAGTAATGGTCCTATTAGGATTAAGCCAAATGAAGTCCATCAGAATAATCCTAATCATACTGGACCAATGAGCGATATGCATACAGTTCCACATATGCATATTGACCGAAAGGTAAATGGTACTACTGGAAACTGGATACACAAAATTACTCTGCCATGGGATATGTTTGAGTAATTAGAATTGCGAGGTGAAAAAGAATGAGTATAAGTAACATAAACCAATTCAATTGGATAGATAGTTTTTTAAGTGATATTAGTATTAGATCAAATAATGTCCAAATGAGAATTATTGCCGAAGAAAGTGTAACCTATAAATTATCTTTTATTGAGTATATTGCTCTTGAATATATTGGGCATTGGGATGAGAGTATCATTGAGTCAATACAAGCTGATTTACAAGGAGAATTAATCGAAAAGGCTCTTAGTGAAGTAAAAAAGAACTATTTAGATACAGAAATTCCATTTTGCGAAAAACACATTTATGATACTTGGATACAGGTTAATATTAAAATTAGTGATGGAGGTGAAGTTAAGGTAGTTTGTAAGGATATTACCATCGAAGTCACCAGTGAGTAAATAAGATGTCCAAAGAATGGTAGCAATGGGAAATCATATTGCTACCATTCTTTTTCCCGCTACAGTTTCACACCTAAGATGGTTATAAGATAATAAAGGACATTAAAGTAGGAGATAAAGTCTATTCGGAAAACGCTGAGACAGGCGAAAAAGTACTCAAGAAAGTTAGAAACATCTTTGTCAATGAAACTGATAGGCTTATACACGTTACTATTAAGGGTGCAGAAATAAAAGCTACACCTACTCATCCATTCTGGGTTGAAGGAAAAGGCTGGACACCCGCAGGAGAACTAAAAGTTGGAGATAAAGTACAGTTATATGCTGGTGTAACCGAGGTTACAGCAGTAGAACTTGAGTCGCTAAAAGAACGAATAAAGGTATATAATTTTGAGGTAGAGGACTGGCATACATACTTTGTTTCCAACTCTAGTGTTTTGGTTCATAATATGTGTGCACAGCCTATAAGAATGACAACTAAAATGGCTACTGAAGCCGCTGAAAATCTAGGGTTTAAGAAAACAAATCATTTATCTCATGGGCAGCCAGTGTTTAAAAAAGGAAATAAATACATTACACCTGATGTAGGTAGCAGTAACGGATTGGGTTCACACAATGGTGGAGTATGGAAAATGGCTGATTCAGTAGATAATTTGGGTCGTAGAGACACAAGGATGGGAACTTATGATGGTAGTTTAAATAGAATAGGAGATTAAAACATGTATTATTGGCAAATTACAAAATATAACCCTATTAATCGTGATGAAAACAGAAGATATTTAAAAGATGAATGGATATCTATTTCAGATATTGGACGTAAATACAACGGTGTAGAATTCACGTTAGCTGATTATCTTTCTGTTGAGCAATTGTATGTTGATGCTGTTATTGATTTTATGAAAGGATTGAATATACAATTCCTAAAAGTATTTAAATTAGAGAAAAGATTTTCTTTAGAAAAAATTTCGGGTTTTCATAAAAACTTTGGAGATTTTCATCCAAAGAGGATGCTTGATTTGTTTAATTCTATTAAAGATGCTGATATTTTAAATGCTCAACAAGTTGAAGACGTTTGCAGACTTATTCTTAGAGAACATTTATGGTGCGAACTCAGAGATGAGGAATCGTTATTAACTGTAAGATTTGGGTATGATTATTATATGTATATTAATTCTCCATCAGAGTGTAAAAATATTATTGAAAAAATAGCTGTTCCAGAACTATTTGTTGAACCATATGATGGAACTAACAGTGATTATGATTAGGAATATTTAGGCTTGTCCTGCCTGTTACAATGACTACCATCTTATTTTGGAAGTGGTAGCACTCAACGACCCTGTACTTCAGTACAGTTTTCTTGGCGAAGTGAAAAGCTCCCAGCTTAAAACGGCCAATGACTGGACGAGACTAAACCTTGTTTTGACACCGGACCAGGTTCCGGTGGGGACCGCAAAAATAAAACCAGCGCTAGCCATGGACGCGGCATCAGGTACAGCCTGCTTCGACGGGATTCAGCTGGAAGAGGGAGCCAACCAAAGCGCCTATAATTATTTAAGCAACAGCAGCTTTGAAAGAGATGCCAACGCCGATGGAGCACCCGATGACTGGACGGTATTTGCCCCTCATGAACTAAGTCAGACTGGTTTTTCCGGGAATTCCAGTGTTCGAGTAATAAATGACGGAACATTTTCGGATGTTTACCTATCCCAGCACGTTAACCTTTCCCTGCCGGCAAATAGCGATCTCACCTTATCAGGATGGTCCCAGGCATTTTTAGCGGAGCCCAATGGCGGTTTTTACGGACTTAGGGCCATAGTAGAATATGCCGACAGCACCACTGAAACATTTGATTTTGGCTCTAATAAAGGGGTTCATGCCTGGGAACAAATAGTAGGAAATATCCACCTGACCAAAGCAGCCTCAGGGATAACCATCAAATGCAAATATGATAACCAGAACGGTTATGTCTGGTTTGACAGCCTCCGTTTACAGGAAGGAAAAAACAGCACAGAGATTCAATATGATCCCTCAGGCAATTATCCCCTTGCCGTAACCAATGCCTTGGGTCAATCAGTGGGTATGCAATATGATACAAGTGGCAATTTGACGCATGTCACCGATCCTGCGGGAAAAACCACGTCGTTCGGATATGATGATTTAGGACGCATGACAAATGTCACCGGAGTATTGGGAAATAATGCCCAATACACCTATGACGGAAACGGCAATTTAACCACCGCCACTGATCCCGGAAACCAGACCTTTACCTATGGCTATAACGAAAT
>LADV01000102.1 GCA_000961805.1 Peptococcaceae bacterium BRH_c23
CAGGTTCCAGCTTAATCAGCTGAAACGACGATAACCCATTTGGAATATGGAGAGCCGTATGCGGTGACAAGTCGCTTGTACGGTTCGGGAAGGGGCGGGTTACTTTGCTAATCCGCCTATTTCATTTACATAGGATAGTTGATTTATCTAATATCTATAAATCTCATGGTTTACCATTACCCTGTGTGCTTCTGCTTTTTCCACTATGGGTTTTCTGGTATTTCATTTAGTCACTCATGGGATAGAGACATTACCAGCCCCACTACCAGATTATGAACGGACACCATCGATGGGATAAACATGTCTGCTCATGGTGTGAAGCCCGGTCATTGAAGGGCTGGGCAAGGCCGGTATCTTTTTAAAGCTCATTACCAGTGCTCCGACGACGCAGCTAATTGTTCCTCCGATCAACCAATCAGGTCGATGTAACGGTCGAAGTTGGGGTCGGCCATGTACTCATTGAAGAAATCCGCACGGGACAGGCCATACTCCCAGTAGAAATCATGATCCTTTCCGTAGCAGATCTGAACCAGCGACCAGATGGACCAGTGGGTGTTCACCAGGAATTTATTGATAAGGGTACGGGCCTTCTGCTCTTCGTTAGGCTCGGCGCCAACATAAGCCGTGATTAAGGCGTTTTCGTTTTCGGTGTTCAGCGGGTTTTCCACAATGACGCAGGCAACATCATAGAATCCGTCGTTCATACCGCTGTATTCCCAGTCGATCACACGCATGACCTTGCCGTCATACATGAAGTTTTCAGCAAGGGTGTCGTTGTGACAGGGAACCAGCTTAGGGGGATTCTTTTCATAGGCGGCTTTGATTTTTTCCAGCTTTTCCATCGCCTTGTCGAAACCCTTGTACATCTCGGTGAAGTTGTGCCCCTTGAGTATGTCCAGATACTCCATGATCTTGGCGATGGGATTGAAGACGCTCTTGAACTGACAACCGCTGTCATGATATTTACGCATGACAACCGCAGCCTCTGTGAGTACTTCGGACCTATTAATGAAATCATCGGGATGCATGGTGTCAGCATCGATGTACTCGCAGAGCTGGGAACCGGTCTCAGTATCATAATAGTATATCTCGGGAGCGATGCCGATGCTGGCCATCAGGGAAGCGTTGTGCTTCTCCCCGGGGCGGTTGATGTATCCGGCTGTACCGTAACCGGCGACACGCATGGCAATGGCAGTACCGTCTTCGAGAGTGATCTTAAAGTTTTTGTTGGTGAGGCCGCCGGGCATAATGTCGACACTGGTAGCTTTTTTACCGCTAGCGGTCGTGACCAGGTTACTCAGGACGAAAAAATCCGGGATATCAACGTTCTGAAGATTATTTCCAAAAACAGATTTATTTTCTTGCATGATAAAATCCTCCTCATCATTCATAATCCTGCTAAGTCAAGACTACGCCTAAAAGGCGTAGCTTGAAAGAACCCAGGAAGGGCTTTCACTTTTTTCAAGCCATTGTGCATTGATTACCTGACCTGACTCTTGAAAAGGGCGTTATATCCCTTCGTACAAACTTTATCCCATTGTCTGATAAGTTTTTTCCTGTTCCCATGTCAAAAACCAGTATGCCAACGTCAGGGTTATGGGAGTCAATGCCATGCGCGCCGCGAATTGTAGCAGGAGCATAACGTATTCCCGGACGGTAGGATGTGTGAGCATCCATCGGGATTAACGTTCTACTTCTGTCGTAAGCATAAACCTTTTTGTACCACAAAGGTCAATACAATTTTTTTATTTTTCGAAACAATCGACTAATTATTTCTTCCGTGTCACTGGTCAGAGTCACATATATACTCCTTCTGCCTTAATATTTTTTAAAAAGCTATTCCTAACTCTCTACCTTATTTGAAAATAATCCCCCCAAGCTGGTTCCCTGCCACAACGACACACTTGCCGAAAACTTCATGTATGGCGGCAAGGTCAAAAGTAGTCCGTTCCTGGGAGGGGTCTGGATGATACAATAACATTATCCAGGAGGGGAAGAAAATGAACAAAAAGTTCACCGAGGATAACTCATCAATATCCTGAAACACCTGGAAGGCGGAATGAATACAACTGCATCACGTTAGGGAACCTGATGCCCAGGGAATTTGCAGAGCAGTTGTATACTCAAAATTCGACTGGACTAACTTTGGGATTGTCACACAATATGGACACAATATGGTGTAAGATCACTGTTATCAAACTTGTTGACAGATCTTCAACAAAAGAATATAATTTCATACACAGCGGCAAAATGAATAACAATGGAGCAGTGACGGTCTGCTCCATGGGGTAGTGACGGTCTGCTCTCTTATCATTTTTGTTTGTGACGCACCAATAGAAAAGTGTGGCTGCAAAATAACAAAATTGGAAGGAGTATGACCTATGATTAAGTATAAAGCTATGAACTCCCTGAAATCGCCGAGATTTTCAGGCATTAAAACATTTATGAGGATGCAGCATGTTGTTACAACAGATGACATCGACTTTGCAGTAGTGGGTATTCCCTTTGATACCGGCGCATCCAACAGAGTTGGATGCCGGATGGGTCCTGCGTCCATCAGAGAAATGTCCGGCCTTGCGGCCAAGCCTTATAATCCTGAGCTTGAGGTAGGTGTGTTTGATTATTGCTCTGGCGTTGATTATGGCGATTTGGGTTCTGTTCCGGGTTATATTGAAGAATCATTTGATTTAATTACCGAGGGCATGGCGCCTCTTTTTGCAAAAGGGGTTATTCCGGTCGCAATGGGCGGTGATCACAGCGTAACACTGCCGGAACTGAGGGCTTGCCATAAAGTGCATGGTCCTGTAGCTTTGATTCATTTCGATTCTCATTACGATACGATTCCGGAGTATTTCGGAAAGCCCTATAATCATGGCACGCCTTTTTACCACGCGGCTAAGGAAGGGCTTGTTGATACCTCCAAATCGATTCAGGTCGGAATTAGAGAAGGGCTTTATGGAGAAGAGGATACCCAGAACTCCAAAGGGCTTGGATATGGTCTTCTGAAAGCGGTTGAATGCCACCAAATGTCAGCGGAAGAAATCGTCGAACGCATCAAGCAACGTGTGGGGAATGCCAAGGCATTCCTTACCTTTGACATTGATTTCCTTGATCCGTCCTATGCGCCGGGAACAGGAACTCCCGTAATCGGAGGTTTCACTACCGCGAAAACATTGGAAATTATCAGAGGCTTGAAGGAACTGAATATCGTTGGATATGATATGGTTGAGGTCGCTCCGCAATTTGATGTCGGCAATATTACTTCGATTGCTGCGGCAGGTCTTATGCTCGAATTCATTTCCCATATTGCCTATAAAAAGAAACATAATATTTCCTTTTAACTTATAACTTAACGGGGTACTTTTGAAATTTAATCTGCAAAACAAACAGCCTCCTATGATAATGTCATAGGAGGCTGTTTGTTTTGCAGATTAAATCTTTTTGACCGGCACCTGGATTTCCATAATCGTTTCCATAGGGTCGCTGGTGAGGGTCACATCCAACTTATATATCTGGAAAATATTTCCATTTATACATATCCGATGTTTCTTCATATAATCCTTGATGATCTCGAAAGATTCATGGTATTCCTCCAGCCCGCCGTTGTGATAATACATGCAGAGATACAGACCGGCGGGGATAGCCTTCTTGAATTCCGAATCGATCGCGTCCTTTTCCACCAGTAGCATCGGCGATGAGGGGATATACGAATCACTCTTCTGCAAAATCGCTTCATCGGCATACACGCCAACCCGGTCACTGGCAAGGATCGGTGCCGTTTCGTTCAGATACCATTCCAGTTTGGTGAAGGCGAAAGCGTGCTCACGCGGTCCGCCGGCCGGCTCATCGAAGGTGATCATGTAACGTTTGGAGAACACCCGTTCAAAGACGACATTCGGGGCCGGCAGCGAAGTGAGTTCATCCAAAAAGCGTAGTTTCCTGCGCAGGACCATATTCACAAGCATTTTTTCCTTGATCTCCCTGCGAAGTATCTCGCGGTGCTTTTCGAGGATCGTTATGGATTTTTTTAGGTTTCGGTTCGTGAAATAGTCCACAATGTCATCCAAAGACATCCCAAGCTGACGCAGTTCCCTGATTGTCCCCAGTTTTTCATATTGCCGGATGGAGTAATACCGGTATTTTGTCTGTGGATCCACATATTCCGGTTTAATCAGGCCAATCCGATCATAATAGCGTAAAGTCTCACTCGTAACCTTCCTGAGCTTCGCCAGTTCCGTAATTGACAAGAGATTTTCCTTCACGACCGCGTCTCCTTTCATATTATCTTTTCATAACTGCCAACCCGCTGTTCGTTTGCCACGGTATACAATACCTTCACAGTTTATTATACAACCCGCCTATTGCGTGGTTTGTTTCGATACTTATATGATAAAACATAATCACCAATAATCTTGCATTATTGGTACCGAAAGTTAAATGTGGCAAAGAATCTAAAGTTCCATCTGCGCAAAATTGAACGGATATCTTCCGAGCATAGGATCAGACCAGTTGTGATTGGACGCTAGAAGACTGAGCTTTTGAAAAGAGCGCCTGAGGTGTTTAAGAAGGGGCCTTCCGATATAGAACTAGACCTCATTGAAAAGGAAGAGCATATTGCAGAACTTGTGCGAAAAGTAGGTCAATTGACGATTGAAGTCGATTGGATTAAAAAAAACTAGCGAGTTGCTCGGCAGAAAGTAGTTGCATGCCTGTTGTTAAACACCATCATGAACATTTGACGGTGAAACGGACGAGCTAATTCTTGTTTATAGCCAAGTTCATGCAATCATTTAAAATCTTTCTTATTTATTCTTTTTGACTTTAGAAGTTTCATCAATAATTTGAGCTGCCAGTTTTACGACCGTAATTCGAAGATCCATGGCCTGATGAATAAGTAATTGATGTGCTTCATAATCACTAATTCCATTGCGTTCTGCGAGGATAGAACGGGCTCGGGCAATTGTTTTCTGACTTTGTAATTCCAGCTGGGTGTTTTCCAATTTCGCACGGACAGCTTGCATCTCTCTCCAGCGAGCATAGGCAATTTGGATGGCAGGTAGAAGATCTCGCTCAGTAATAGGTTTGACAAGGTAACCATACACACTAACTTTCTCCGCCCGGTTAATAAATTTGGACTGACTGTAGGCAGTAAGCAATAAGACGGGAATGTTCATAGAGTGCAAGATCTTTGCCACTTCCAGCCCATCTAGCCCTGGCATCATTACATCAAGAATCGCCAAATCTGGAGCGAAGGATTTAGCCAATTCAACCGCTTTCGGGCCATTGTTTGCTTCACCGCAAACAATATGTCCTGCTCCTTGCAACATTTCTTTAATATCTAAGCGAATTAGTGCCTCATCATCCGCAATTAAGATGGATAGTTCGCTCATAACTGTCCCTCCGAACTATGTTTTGGAAAGCTAACCGTTACAATCGTCATTCCTTCTATACGTTCCATAATTAGAGTACCAATTACGTCGTCTGCTGAGTTACGAATCGCGACCACGGTTTGGGCAATAGGGATCCCCTCTTGGCTAACCCCTCGCACATTTCGACTGGTTTCACCAGTCTGGAGCGTCCGATAAACCGCTGGCTCACTGTTGGCTAAAGCTAATTCACCCACGACACTATGTCCATATAAGGACCGATTTTCTGGGCAGGCCCAAGCTAATACCACGGCATCTACCCCGTCTCTCAGCGGAGCATCAATGAAGATATCGGTCCCTGTCATTTCAGCTGTATGCGGGATCTGCAAGGCCATAGTTTCTAATATCATGATATCTTCTTCGGTGAGGCTTGTGTATTCAAGACATAAATCCTTAATATTCGCGCAATCCATTCAACTCCTCCAATCGCCTACGCAAAGGAGCAACTCTTTCCTGGTCCATGATTGATGTCGTAAAAAAGGGTTCTTCAATTCCAGCATAGTTCAAATAAGAACCCGCTTGTTTAATATTAGCTTTTGGCAAATCCACTTTCGTAATGATTCCAATAATGGGTTTGCGAAAGACCTTAGAAAATTTTGGCGGATAAATGGTCCTCTGTTTTGTAGCATCTTGAAGTGCCCAGATCTCTGAAACCTGATGGCTCGCATCGATTAGAACATGATAAAAGCGGGGGATCTCAAGATATTCGCCCGGACAATCAATAAAGACTTGAGAAAAATCTAACATTTGGGTTTTTCGATAACTAACCTGCTCATTCATAAGCATTTGCTTCAAAGAGGTTTTGCCAGCACCAATTCCCCCAATAAGAAGTACTCTACCCATTAACTTCTCGTCACCTCAGCCGCTGTAAACCCTAAAATATTAACCAGAGTATTCACTGCAGCACGTAACGCTGCTTCGACGCTAGAAACATCCCCGGTAATCACCAGAGAACCAGTAAAGCGATCTATAAACCCAAGTTCAATATCCCCAGCTTTGCAGGCAGCATCTGCTGCGATAATCGCTGCTTCACTAGGGGTAATGGTCATAATCCCAATAGCCCCAGTCGTCACGATCCCTAATCGCTCATGAAGATCTCCTTGTGGATTTGGGATAATATGAGCCATTGTAACTTGTTTTCCCGGCACGTATTCTTGGATTACACGTTGTTTTTCAACCAAGCTAAACACCACCATTTTATATACTTGCAACGATCTAAAGTCAATGACTCTGTAGTTCGTCGAAAATTGTAAAAGTCCTTCTTATTTATACCCTGCTTCTTTAAAGTAATTTTTTCGAATGACGAGATCTGCAATATCAAGTCCTGTAATTTGGTTCTCGAATTCTGTAGTATTTTCAGCTTCTCCAATGTACTGCCGATTAGACAAAACGACAAAATTCTTATTGGTATTTAGCAAATTCCGTCCAAACACTGTGTATTTATAACGGTCTTCGTTAACTCCCATCAGGTAGGCTATCGTGGGCATCGTATCAATTTGTCCGCCTGTTATCATGATCTCTCGTTCCTTCATTCCTTTATGATAAATAATTAGAGGGATTCGTTTACTGTTATCGTGACACCAGCTTTCCTGGGGCTCAACTTCTTTGACCTCATCATTATAGTATTTGTGCACTCCTGTATGATCACCGTAGATAACAACCACCGTATTATCTAAAACCCTGCTTTGGTCGAGCGACTCCAAAAAAATGCCAATTTGTTCATCGGTATAGCGAATACTTTGGCAATAACCGCCCAACTTCGTCTTATTAAAATCTTTACTTAGAACAAGTGATCGATACTGATCAGGTAAGTCAAAAGGATTGTGACTTGTTAAAGTAACCATAAAATTATAGAAAGGCTGCTTCTGTTCTGAAATGATGGGCACTAGTTGTTTAAAATAGCTGCCATCGCTGATCCCCAAGCCGATTTTCTCATCCGTATTAAATTGCATTTCATCCATCGTCTTTTCAAAACCCATGGCCGTCAGGGCAGGCATCCAATTCCAATACGATCCTTTATCAGGATGAATGGCTAAGGTACTATACCCATCCTCTCTCAAGAGCTTGGGCAGTGAATTGTAGGTGTCGTAAGGGAATCTAAAAAAGGTAGCACCAGTACGCACCGGATATACTGAAGTGTTAGCCAATAAATCGGCATCCGAGCTTGAGCCATTATGGACTTGTTCGTAGAAATTAGAAAAGTATAAACTATTGGCTAGAAGTTTATTTAAATTAGGAGTAATTTCTTGACCATTAATTTTTTGGTTTATCACAGATGTCTCGAGTGACTCAACTTGAATCATAATCAGATTTTGACCCTTGAACATCCCCTGATACTGATTGGCAGGTAAGTTCTCTTGGTTTTGGACAAACCAATTTTCAATGTTCTGATTCTCCTCGGGGGTTAGTTTAGGAGCCTTACTATCTTTAAGATAGTTATATATGTCGTAACCATGATATCCTAGCGGCGAAAGGTTAGACATTGTTTGATTTGGAGACCAAGCAACTCTAAACAGCATCGTTTCGCCATTCCCTCTAAGATCCATTTGAACATGTTGATAATAGATATACGAGATTGAAAGCACAAAAAGGATAAACAGGGTAACAATATTTCTTTGTGTCTTAACATAGAACGTCTTATGCTTAATACCGATACCCAGTAAAACTATCAGATCAAGGATAAACAAAAGGTCAACTTGACGCAACATTGATATTACACTACTAAAAAGATTGTCAAGATTCGTTGTTTGACTTAGTAAATAGGGAGTAACGAAGCTACTGTAGCCACGATAATACATTAAATCTGCAACGATTAAGAAGGAAAACAAACTATTACAACTTAACAGAAACCAGAAACGGGCCCTGCTCTTAAATGAAAAGGCAAAACTCAATATTATTACAATAAAAGCAACGTAAACCTCTAACGGCGGCGAAGAGCTAAAACTATAAAAAGCTTTTAGATGACTATACCTAGTTGCATTCTCATTATTAATAAGCCCGATAAAAAGAACCGACTTTAGCAATATTGCTAAAGTTGTGAATAGAAACACACTGTCTTTCAGCCACCCTAATCCAGATGAGGTAAGAGTGCGTAACCCTCCATATATTTTTTCAGGAACATAAGCAGGATTGCTTAATTTTGTATTGATATTTGTGAAATCATCTTCTAAACGAGCCAAAGTATACCATCCCTCTACTTATTAAATTTACAACTGTTAAAGTTTCGACAAAAGTCTCTATATTTCCTTTAAAATTACGATAACAATTAGATACTATTTAATTGTAAATTCTTCCTTATCTCTCTATGAAATTTAACCAATATGGTCAAAAGGCTTTAAACTTATTAAATAAATGATAAACTGTAACAAAATTACTCAGAAAATTCTGATGATGGCAGGTATTTAGATATGCTTTACACTAACACTCATCCCAAACCAAAACCAAAACTTAAGCTACGAGTATATCTCGAATTACTATTCGCTTGTGTTATCTTTCTATTAATTTTGATTACTCTTCCAGGAAATCTTTCTTGGTCCCTTCGGTCTACAATTGGAATCACCGGTGCCTCGGTTTGGTTATGGGTACTAGAACCAATCCCTCTAGCACTTACTTCTCTTTTGGTGATTGCTGCTCTACCTATCCTGAATGCAACTTCCCTAGATACTGCTTTGATTGGTTTTTCCAATGGGTCTACCTTCTTAATCATGGCTGGATTTATGATGGCTCAAGGGGTAAATAGTACGACCTTAGGAAAACGTTTTGCCAATTACGCTATCATCCGATTTGGAGGAAGTATTCATGGAGTTTTGCTGGGAGTATTGCTAGCGCCCCAGGTATTAAGCTTATTCATTCCAGCAACAGCGGTGCGGACAACTCTCCTTTTACCTGCTGTTATGGCAGTCATCATTTCGATGAAACTCTCTTATAACTCGAACATAGCAAAGTTATTAATCCTTGGCCTTGCTTTTGGAACAAGTATTAGCGGTGTCGGTTTGCTACCTGCTGCTCTGGCTAATGTATTAACTGCTGATCTTTTACGCAATATTCTTGGTCAAGAGATTTATTATTTTACTTGGATAAAAATTACCTGGCCAATATGGTTATTCATGATCCCGATTACCTGGTTGATCCTCCCAAGGCTATTCCCCCCAGAAACAGGAAAATTAGAGATTAATCACTTACGCATCGAGCTTATGGAATTAGGGCTTTTTACAAGCCAAGAAAAGAAATGCCTCATGATCCTAGCTCTTACCGTCGGTCTTTGGATGACTGAATCATTTCATAAATTACCAACTGCAGTCCCCGCAATATTGGCCACAGTCCTCATGGGTTTACCTGGTATTGGAATTACTGGTTGGGATAAATTAAAAGACATTGAATGGGGAACTGTCATTATGATAGGAGCCAGCTTATCTATGGCCTCCGCCCTTAATAACTCGGGTGCCGCAGATTTCTTAGCCGGAAAACTGTTATCCTTTCCCGGACTACAAGCAGGGTTATCTAACCCTCTACTCCTAGTAGTTCTTCTAATCGTTCTCACTCACTTTTATCACCTTGTTGTTACAAACATTTCCACCGTAGTGCTGACTTTAATACCTATCATGCTGCAAATCGCCCTAAAACTTGGGTTAAACCCTCTCTTAGTAGCAATGACTATAAACATCGCTACATTATTTGGACTTCTCCTCGTAGTGCAAACCCTTCCCAGTATCATTACCTACACGACCGGGGTATATACCCCTAAGGATATGTTACGAGCAGGCCTTTGGCTTACTTTAGCCTCCTTGATTGTTATGGTGATCACCTCTTTAGTCTGGTGGCCAATTATTGGACTCAATTAAAGCAACTAATTTTGATATTTTTAATTATTCTACATTTATAAAGTTCTAGGACAAATGAGGCTGTAACAAACTTCCAAAACAAGTTTGTTACAGCCTCATAATCATAACTAAGCTAGCCCTATTGGGTAAAACATTCGCCACCGGCGTCACACCCAAACACTTCGGATTTTTCATGAAATCCTGGGCATCCTAAACAAAATTATATTTAACTTACTGCAACAGTAAATAGGGGTGATTAATTGTTTTACGTTCCGTACTGGACTATGGTAGCAGTATTTTTTGTTATGGCAGTTGCTTCTGTCGCAAAACATAAACTAACCTTTGTTGATGGTTTAGTCGTAATAATGGTTATTGCACTATCAATGAGCAGCGATATGCTTCTTTGCAAACAGTTTTCAATGTACTACATTGTAAGTGTACCATACAGAGGGTGGTATAGCTTTTGGTCAGGCATATTAGTATTTCCAAGTCTGGCAATTGCATTTTTAAAATTTGCACCGAGATCAAGATATTCAGTCATGTTATACATTGCTTTTTGGTCTACTGCACTTACACTCTTTGAGATTTTGATTGTCGTGCCCTATAGAATTTCCGTGTATCCAAAATGGAAAGTCATACCCTATTCACCAATCGTATATTTGCTAGCTTTCAGTCTAATATATGGTTATGATAAGTTTCTCGAAAGAAGAATTACTGCAAAATAACTATACATGATAATGTCGTTGTTCAGCCACCGCCTGTAGCAATTAGTGTCTTAAGAGAAGTATCCTAGCTTGCTATTGTCGATGCATATTCGGTTGGACGAATAAGTTCTTGGTTGAAGGGACAATACAGGCTGCTTTCCGAGAGGATTGCGTATTTAGAGGAATCAAACAAAGTACCTTGTTCATGTGATTTAACCGATCTTTCCGGAAATTTCTGGATACCCGGTAACGGTTTGAATTACCTTGTACAATGGACGCAGCCTCCGGTATGTTTTGGAATAGACCTTCTTGAATAATTCATCATAGATCTTGACGGCTTGAGGGTTTGGTTCAAATACCCTTCCTAAGCTTGTCATTTCCCGAGCTGCTGTCTCAATATCTGGATAGAGTTCAGAACCCACTGCTGCCAAAACAGCTGCTCCAAGGCCAGAAGCTTCAATCACACTCGCTCTACGTACCGGGAGATTAAAAACATCTGCAGTGATCTGCATCACCTGATCGCTTTTCGAGCCTCCTCCGCACACAGAGAGTTCTGTGATTGGCACTTTGCTACGTTTCTCAATGCGTTCTCTTCCTTCACGCATAGAATAAACTAATCCCTCTAACAGTGCTCGGTAAATATGTTCTCTCTTATGTACCCCTCCGAAGCCGATGATGCACCCCTTAGCTTCAGGACCAGGATATCTAAGACCGGGAGACCAAAAGGGTTGCAAAAGCAGCCCCAGAGAACCTGGGGGAACCTTGGCCGCCATTTCTTCCAACAACGATTCTGTGGAAACTCCCCTCTCCAGTGTAATTTCTTGTTCTTTCAAGGCAAACTGTTCTTTAAACCACGAAACCATCCAAAAGCCCCGAAAAGTTTGAACTTCCAAGTTATAGGCACCTGGATTAGCGCTTGGATAAGGGGGAACAAGGGGAATAGGCTCAACATAATGTTTAGAATTAATGCCTATAGTTGCGGTAGTACCAAAACCAATACATCCTTGATGAGGTTCAAGGCAACCAGAACCAAGCACCTCGCAGGCTTTATCTGAAGCTCCGGCAATGAGGGGTAATCCTTTCGGCAAACCAGTAAGTGCGGCTGCTTGAGCGGAAATGTACCCCATAGTGCTACTAGGGGGGACCAATTTAGGAAAGACATCGGCCATGATCGGAATAGCCTTCCACTTCCAGTGGTTCGGCGAAGGCCAAGTCTGTTTACGATAATCGAACGGTACATAACCGACAATACATCCTACTGAGTCTACAAATTCTCCCGTTAATTTATAACTTAGATAACCGGATAGGAAAAGAAAATGCGCAGTTTTTTCCAAAATTTCAGGCTCGTTTTCCCTCAACCAATTGATCTCAGCCTCAGACTGAAGAGTATACACAGTCTCACTAAGACCAGAAATTTTAAAAATAGTTTTCCAGATTGGCCCTAGGTTTGGAAGTTTTTTGGCGCGCCTTTGATCGAGCCAGAGGATAGCAGGGCGGAGCGGCTGCCCACTATTATCGAGGTTTATTACTGTACCTCGCTGAGAAGTAAGCGAAACCCCTGCTATAGATTCTTTGGATACTTTCCCTCCGCTCCATAATTTATGGCAAGATTCAGCTAAGCTCTCCCAATAGTGGTTAGCATCCTGTTCGGCCCACCCCGGATGGGGTGAATGGTAGGGTACTGGATAGACGACTTGAGCCTGATCGATCAACTGACCTTTTAGATCAAAGGCTAAAGCCCTTGCGCTTTGGGTCCCTACATCAATAGCTAGAAGAGTTCCTTCGCTCATAATCTCACCTCCTAGATCGAAACATGATCTCAGATTTCCAAATCCTCAGATACCTTATTTAGCTCCTCTAATGTCCAATGTTTGAACTTCAATAGTGGAATAAACTGGCTTATCCACATAGGTTTTGCCATAGAGATGGCTCATGAACGTGAAGTAACTAAACTAGGGCTATAGGCGCTCCGCCAAAGTTCTAAATAATTAGTTTCTTCATGTTCCCACTGTGTATCATCCCAGCCTAGTTCTGGCTGTACGATTTGACGGATGCGCTGCATCACTTCAGCGCCTCCGTTTGGAACCAATAAACCCAAACGCACTCTTCGTAATATGAGGTCTTCTAAGTGAACGACTCCCTCATGGCGGGCTGCCCAGCACAACTCAGTCCACATAATATCGGTACCCGGGATAACTTCCCGTTCTCTCCCATCCGCCTGCTGTAGCATGGCCTTCCCATTATCATAACCATAGCGTCCAGCTAACCGTTGATAAGTAGCTCCTTCTTGATTGTCGATAATTAACTGGTCAGTTCCCATTGACATTTGATGATTGTTTCCCTTAGTAACCCCCGTTGTATGAATATGCTTCCGTACCTTGGTCATGGTTTCTCTGGCCAGTAAGCTGAAGGTGGTCATTTTTCCTCCGGTTACCGTTACCAATCCATTATCATTCCAAATAACATGGTCCCGTGATTCTTTTGAAGGATTAGCTTTACCCGTGTTTATTACAGGACGCACCCCAGAAAAGGTGGATATGATATCCTTGGCTGTTAGGTTAAGAGACGGGAAGTTTTTCCCAACCCCTTCCAAGAGGTATTCCCCTTCATTTTTACTGATGTGCGGTTCCTCAGCTAGAGATTGATCATGGTCAACATCAGTCGTTCCGACTAGGGTTATCCCTTCCCAGGGGAGTACATAAACCGATCGGTTATCAGCAGGATGGAAGAAGCTTACTGCCTGAGCCAAAGGGAAACGCCAGCTTGGAAATATTAAATGACTTCCCCTCAGTCGACGCATGCGAGGAGATCGGCCCATCTGAGAACGCAATTCATCCACCCAAACACCAGTTGCATTGATTACCACTTGCCCCTGTAACTCTATGTTTTTTTTACTTACTTCATCTCTCAGGGTTACACCTTGTACTCTACCGGTCTTATCCTTACATACTTCTTCTACCTTCACATAATTAAGAGCTATGCCTCCTAAACTTACGCCTTCTTGAATTACTCTCAACACCAAGCGGGCATCATCTGTTCGAGCGTCTCTAAAACGAACTCCGCCAGTTAATCCGTGCCTATCCAGCGCGGGGACCTGCATGCCAAAACTCAAGGCATCTAATTGACTATGGTCATATCGAAATGCCATAAGGTCATATACTGTCAGACCCGCGCCAAGCAAATAGGGAGTGAAACGGTCATTTTGATAGTAAGGGACAAGAAACCCAATCGATTCGACCATTCCCTCATAATCCCGCAACAGCTTTTCTCTTTCCCTAACAGAATGCCAAGTAGTTTTAATTTGACCCTGCCCTAAATAACGCAAACCACCATGGACCATCTTACCGGACCGGCTGGAAGTACCCCAGGCAAAATCGCGTTGTTCCAAAAGCAGACAGCGAAGACCTACCTTCGCCCCCTCACGAAACACCCCAGCTCCAGTTATTCCTCCTCCAACTATAATAATGTCCCATGTTTTTTTCAGTTCTGAGAAAATCTGATCACGTTTCACGATATCCTCCCCCCTATTTGACTAATTTTCCGGGATTCATCATGCCCTCGGGATCTAAGGTTCGGCACAGAGAAGAAATCATCGTCATTCCTAGTTCACCCTTTTCAGCAAGTAAATAGGGTTGATGATCAATTCCGACACCGTGCTGGTGAGTAATAGTTGCTCCCATTCTAACTATTGCTTCACTCGCTGCTTTTTTTAAGGCCCGCCAGCGGCACATAGTCTCAGTCGGGGAATCTGCCAGCCTGAATATGTATGTAACATAGAGACTTGTACCATGAGGATAGACATGAGAAAGATGAGTAAATACGTGAACTTTTTCATTTAATTCTTTTAAGCCATTACGCAAGCCTTCTTCAATTGCTTTTCTTGTTGAAGAAGCCTTCTTCCAAGTAACAGCCGTTTCTAACGTATCAACTGCGTAGCCGAGATCCCAAAGATTATTGCGTATATAAGGCAATTTAAAACGGCCTTTGTACCAGTGTTTACCAACCGACGTACCAACATAGACTCCTTGGTGTTGCTTAATAATTTCTTTAGCCTTACGCAATGTCCAGTTCACTTTTTCATGGGTACCCACAGCCCCATAAAGAAGCATGGTTTTTTCTTCTTTAATACCGTTCCAAGCAAGCCAGCGGTACAAGAGATCCATTTGCCACCCATGCTTAAGACTTAAGGTTGTCGTTGTCTCCTCGGGTAAGCTTAGCCTTAGCATAGAAAGGGGAATCCCAGCTTGGGCCAGTGCTCGTACAGCTGAGACGCCTTCTTCCCTTCCTGGGAAAAAAGCTGCGGGAAAAATCTCTGCCTCTGGTAGCACAGTCACTTTAACCGTGCATTTTGTGACAATTCCCAGTCTGCCCTCGGAACCCATAATCCATTCTCTCAAGTCAGGTCCGGCAGCGGAAGCCGGAAAAGCAGGTATCTTTACTGTGCCAACCGGAGTTTCCATTTCACCTCCGACAAATAAACGTTCAATTCTCCCATATCCCATGGATAATTGTCCCGCAGAACGGGTAACCACCCATCCACCCAAAGTCGATAATTCAAAGGACTGCGGATAGTGACCTAAAGTAAATCCCTCCGCCCTTAAAGCAGCCTCTAAGTCCGGTCCCCGTATTCCTGCCTGAAATGTTGCAAGGCATCCTTGTTTGTCAAGTTCCAGCAGCTTACACATTCGCCCCATGTTGACCGTGATTACACACCACTGCTCGCCCTTTGGCACGGTCAGGTGACCAACGACACTAGTGCCCCCACCGTACGGAATTACCTGAGCCTTTATTTCTTTAGCAAAACGTAGTATCTCGCGTACATCGTGATCAGATTCCGGAAAGGCTACTCCATCAGGAAAAACGGGCACTAACCCACCACGGAAATATATCCAATCTGACATACTTTGTCCGGTAGAATGGCGGACACGTTCCTCTTTGCCAGCACTTACCAAGCGATGTTCCGGCAGACGTGATGCCGGTACCATTTCCAGCATCTCTTCTAAAGAAATTTGTTTGGGCCGTGCAGCCGGTCCTATCAACTTAGCCAAATACTCACTCGCCGCTTGGGGAACATCAAAATCGACGGTATCGTCCCCCCATCCGTTCCATCGTCTCATAATGAAACCTCCACTCTTCCCCTCACTTAATCTGCTTCTTATAGCAGTTAAGAACTGCTTCCATAACCTCCTTGGTCACCCTTTCGGCCCCTTGATAATCTGATGCCATAGCCGTAGCCAAGAGGTTTTGATAGAATTGTCGTGATAGAAGACGATTTTCGCTCACCATAAAGTAGCGTCGGGCAGCTTGAACATAAATAGCTCCAAAACTATTTAGGATAAGTCGATAAATTGGGTTTTTGGCCAAATCTACAAATCTTTTTTGTAACTGCCAATCAAATAAGGCAAGTACTTCAGCATTGTCTTGAAGTTCATCAATCTCACTAAGTGCTGCTACTACCTTAGCCGGACTGCAAAGAACAGCATCTTTTACGTAAGCCGGAGCCAGAACTGCCCTTACCTCCAATAAGTTAATAATAAAATCTTCAGGAACTTCTTCAGAACTTTGCACAATATTTACAAGAGTATTCAGGTTTCCTTCACGCCAAAAATCCTTGACTAACGTTTGTTGGCCCTTGCGGACAGTAAACCACCCGTCCCGCTCAAGGCGTTGAATAACTTCGCGCAAAGTTGGGCGCCCAACTCCCAGCTTAGCAGCTAGGTCACGTTCAGGAGGAAGTTCGCTCCCTGGTGGGAACTCTCCAAAAAGAACTGCTCTAATTAATTTGTTTTCTACAAGATCCGATGAGCGTGCTAGCGACTTTAATGCTTCTTCCATGTAATACCTCTATTCCATTCTGGTAATATATATGCAATCTTGTGGTATTACCAATATGTTATAATATTCAGTATATTTTGTCTAGTGGAAAACCAATCATCTTAAGTAACTCTTTCAAACTGAAAAAGAAATACTTCGTGTGAAGGAATATTATGTAGAGCTTAAACAAACGATAATAGTTGTCACCTATTTAGTATGAATTTATCTCATAACATGGATAACACAAGCATTTTGGAGGTATCTATGCTAAGCATATACTGGTATTGTCTTCTAGCCATTATTGGAGTTGGAATCACGGCCTTTACTATATATAAGAATAGAGACATCAAACTCTCGACTTTTCTTGTATTTTTTCTATTTGCTACATGTGTTACATGGATAGGTGAATTTATTGTACTCGGTTTATTTGATAGTTATTTTTATAAAACTGGCAGGCATATATGCAAGCCCTTGGGCCCAAAACATTCTAGGTCAGCTCATACTTAACTCAACTTTTTATCCTGCTACTGCAATATTAGTTGCAGCGTACTCATTAGGATATGGTGTGGGCGCTCACTTTAACTGACGTTAAAGGAGCGTCTTTTTCTTGACTTGTTTGGCGTTGCCGTTGGATAATGGTTGTCATGTGTCAAAGTAGATCGCATGACAATCTGAAAAGAAGGATAAAAGAAAGAGGAAACATCATTGGCCGGCCAGCCTAGTTTCCTCTTTCCCATTGGTTACTACCAATTTGAGTTTACATGAAGAAATATGGACTGTCCAGTTATATATTGAAAAGTTTGTCCATGGTTGTCCTAATCACTTGCGTCC
>LADV01000101.1 GCA_000961805.1 Peptococcaceae bacterium BRH_c23
TGCAGTCAGAATTAAGAGAAGTATTTTTTGATTATACAACAGCAATAGTGGTAGATTCGATTTACAAATTAGTCCCTCACGTCCTTATAATTTGGTTAATTAGCTTAAAATGGCCGACTATCACCGTGCCATTCGTAGACTGGAAAGTAAACATTCTTGGATTCTATCTCCTTTCGTACATGATATTTCACCTGGGGAAATTATTAGCAAAACCAATTATGACCGCGCTGTCAAAACTTAGAATATTTGGCTTTGTTAGGGCAACTAATAAAATTTAATAAATTAGGAGGAAAATGTTATGCATTTCGCAATTGCAGGCGTAGACGCTAATCCCATTAGTCTACTTCTATGGGGTATTTTTGTAGGCTATGTTTTTACAACAGTAGGAGCCGCTGGTGGTATCCTAGCAGGTGTAGGTCATATGAGTATCTTTGGTCTTAAAAGTGCCAATACAATTAAGCCCATGAATCAGTTCTTGACTTTAGTGAGCCCTATTGTCGGCACGCCACTTTATCTCCGTGAGAAACGTATTATCGTACCTGTTGCTATTGCTCTAGGCTTGGGTGGTATTACAGGTGCAATGATTGGTTCCACCTTCTCGTCTTCTTTACTAAAAGATATGAAAACCTTCCAGCCCTACTTTGGTTTCTTCACACTAGCGATTGCTTTGCGTCTCGGCTACGAGTGCACCAAAGGCTTCATTGATGGCCAAAAAAGTGTGAAAAAAGCGAACGATACTTTCGCCGCGAAAGTTAAAGAACTTAAGGCTGCTGGTAGAATGAGTGAACTTAAGGAAATTGGTGTGAACTTCCAGAAGATTGGTGTTCAAAGCACGTTCACTTTTGCTGGTCAAGAATTTAAGTATAATACGATCTTTGTGTTCTTTGCAGGACTCATTGTGGCTATTATTTCAGCTTCTCTTGGTGTTGGCGGTGGTTTCCTACTGGTTCCCTTTATGACCAGTATGCTGGGTTTCCCAATGTTCATTGTGGCTGGTACTTCCGTGCTTTCCATCTTGGTTACATCGGCGACCAGTATTACCAACTACATTTCCATGGGGAGTTCAGTAGACGTCACTTTCTTAGCCTTTGAATTGACGGGTGTTGCCATTGGTACTGTATTTGCAGCCAAAGTTTCTAAATATATCAATGCCCGTTATTTGAAAATCGGCCTTACTGTTATCTTGTTCTACATTGGTCTGAAATATATGCTTCCATTAGTTGGTATTAAGATCTAACTTAAGTGTTTAATAAAATAAAGGAGGATAGGGACATGAAATGTGCGTCCTGCCAAATGAAGACCAAAAATATGTGTGATAAGGAAGCCTTTGATTGTACTGGGGGAAAATATTCACTCGATGAATGTTTTGAAGAAGAAAACAAACCCTTTCATCGGCTCAGTGGTTATTTCCAATCAGTACACGGTAACAATCTTAGCCGCCTCGATGAATTAATTATGTTTTCTAAGAAAATGGGTTACAAGAAACTCGGAATGGCTTTTTGTGTAGGTTTAACTGAAGAAGCAGCAATCTTAGAAAAGATTTTATCCCAACATTTTGAGGTATATTCCGCTTGTTGTAAAATAGGTGGTCTTAAAAAAGAAGATTATGAAATACCTAAAGTGAAAGAGGATAAAATTGAGGTTATTTGTGACCCTATACTTCAAGCTAAAGTGCTGGCTAATGATGAAACTGAACTTAACATAGCAGTAGGCTTATGCGTTGGTCATGATATGTTATTCAATAAGTACTCGAAAGCACCAGTCACCACCTATGCAGTTAAGGACCGTATCCTAGGTCATAATCCTTTGGCCGTCTGCTATTCAAGTTATTTACGTAAAAAATACCTTAATAAAAAATACGAATAGACAACACACAAAAAAACGGGGGCGTAACGAACTTAATTCGTTACGCCCCCGTTTTTTGCAGTTTTCAAACCCCCCTCTGTTGTAAGTAGGGTAGGTCCTTCGTAAATTCAGGTGGGGTAGGGGCCTCCTTCGCTGCGAAGAATAGATTAGACGAAGATGGTCCAAAAGTAATGGAACTGACAAGGAAAATGTCGAAAATCGGACATTAAAATTGACCATAATTTGATATGTTAACTATAGTACAAACGATAAATTGAAAGGATAAAAAACACTAGGCGGTGAAGCGATGCTAATTTAGTAAGGAAAATGTTTGCAAGAGAGGCGTTTTAACTATGAAGAAGGTTTCTGAACTAGTGAAATTTCTTAAAGATCCACATTCTAAAAAAGTACAGGAACAGAAAGATATAATGCATCGAATTTCTAGGAGGTTTTTTAGAGAGTGATGCAAATAATAGGCGGCCTTAATATAGAGGGTTTTGAAGACCTATTCGCTAAGATGCTTTGAGTTTTTCAAAATCTGATATTTAAGGCTGCCGACGTCTCATTTATACCTTTTATCACAATGTATTCGAGTTTTTTGCAGGAAGAAGGAATTGACGACGGTATTTAAATTATCATCCGGTTAGAGAGAGGAGTAAGATGCGTGTGCAAAAACTATTTTTTATATCTAAGCATTGCGATGGGTGTCAGGCTTGTGAAGTAGCATGTCTTGAAAAACATTCTCAGTCTCAGAGCATATTTATGACGAAAATGGAACAACCATCTCCGCAACCGCGGATTAAAGTAAAAAGATCGGGTAATCAATATTGGGCTACCGTATGTCAACACTGCAATGAGGCAATGTGCGTAGGGACATGTATGACTGGAGCGCTGCAGTATTCCGCAACAGGTGAAGTTTTCCACAATGCTAAACAATGCGTAGGCTGTTGGATGTGTATAATGGCTTGTCCATTCGGGGCCATTGCAACACTTAACGAGGCAAAAAAAGCGAGCAAATGTGATCTGTGTAAGGGTGAAAAGACTCCACCTTGTGTAGCGTCATGTTCCCGGCAAGCGTTACTATATGGTACTCCAGAGGATTACGAAATGAAAGTTGCAGGTGATTGATATGCGTTATCTCATTATCGGCAATAGTGCGGCGGGCGTTTTCGCAGCAGAAACTATTCGGGGTCTGGATCCCGAAGGACAAATCACGATGATTTCAAATGAAGACTATTCACCCTATTCACGTTGCCTAACCTCCTATTTCCTAGGGAAAGAAATTCCAGAAGAAATGATGTACATTAGAAATAAGGACTTTTACTCTGAAACAGGGATTGACTTCCAAGCTGGATATGTTGAACGGGTGGATGCTGATTCTAAAAACGTCTTGCTAGACTCTGGTGAAAAAGTTAATTATGATAAGTTGCTGATTGCCACGGGTTCTTCTCCGTTCAATCCTCCTCTTGAGGGAAGTGACATAGAGGGAATCTTTGAACTGCGCACCTTAGATGATGCTAAAGCTATGGCTGAGTTTGCTCCAAAAGTAAAAGCTGCCGTTGTTATGGGTGCTGGTCTTGTAGGGCTTAAAGGAGCTCATGGACTTCATGAACTGGGAATCAATGTGACAATTATAGGATCTGCTCCTCGAGTCATGCGTCACTCCATTGATGAAGAATCTGCTGAGATTCTGACGAGACTGTTAGAAGAAGACGGTTATCGTGTCCTCCTAAATACCAAAGTAGTTAAAGTGCTAGGTGAAGAGGATACAGATGGACGGATGTCAGTATCTGGTGTGCTTCTGAATACCGGTGAACAGATTCCTTGTCAGATGATTATTAGAGCGGTTGGAGTCCGCCCTAATGTAAAGTTGGTCAGTGATAGCGGAATCTCAGTGAATTACGGTATTATTGTTGATGAAGAAATGCAGACGTCGGAAAAAGACATTTATGCTGCGGGTGATGTTGCTGAAGCACTCGACCTCTTAAGTGGCGAAAAAGGTGTGAGCGCTTTATGGCCTACTGCAACAGAACAAGGAATCGTCGCTGGCTGCAACATGGCAGGTGTGAAACGCGAATATCATGGTTCCCTGGCTTTAAACTCTGCTGTAATAAGCGGAGTAGGGATTGTTTCAGTCGGACTCATGAATTTGCCGCCTAGAGAAGGTAGTGTGATTAGGGCATCGGAGCCGGATAAGAACTTCTATCGTAAGTTCGTGATTAAAGAGGGACGTTTGGTGGGAATGATCATGGTTGGCGACATCGAAGGGGCGGGTATTTTGAGCGGCTTAATTCGAAAAAGAGCTAAAGTTGACGTAAATTATCTTCACCAAATGTTAGTAAATCCGATTGACTATCCAGGGTACTTGTCGGTTGTGAGAGGGGGTCAGTAAAATGGGTTCATACGTAAGAACACGAGCATTAACTCAAAGCACTAAACCTATAGAACATGACGAGGAATTGCGTACGTCTGTTTGCTGTCTTTGTAACGGTGGGTGTGGGATAAAAATCAGCCTAGATCAAGATGGAAAAATCAAGGCGGTTTTTGGTGATCCTGATAACCCTTATAATAAAGGAAAAATATGTTCTAAACCTATGGCAATTGCACAAACCCTTAGTGGCCCCTATAGGGTTAGATATCCTATGAAAAAGGTCAATGGCTCGTTTGAAAGAATTAGTTGGGATGAGGCTTTAGATCTGATCGCACAAAAATATAACCAGTATATCCAGGAGAATGGTACAGGATCGATTGTGGGCATTACATCCAAAATTGGTGGGTCTTACAGTAAGTTAGCACATGGCATATTTTCATCGTTAACCGGTCTCGTGAATTACGGAACTGGACCGATCTGTACCGATTCGGAAGCGAATGTGCGTAAGAAGCTCTTCGGAGACGGTTCGGGAACAAGTCCTCTCTCCGATGTAGTCAATTCTAAGATTCTATTAATAGTTGGTAACAATGCTGCCCAAACGAAGGCAGGACAATTCCATTGGATTACGGAAGCTAAGCGGACAGGGACGCGGATAGTGGTGATTGACACACGCTTTACAGAAACAGCTCAGGCGGCTGACCTATTTATCCAGATCAGACCGGGAACGGACACTGCTTTAGGAATGGCGTTACTGAATTATGTCATCAAGAATAACCTCTATGATCCAACGTTTGTGTCTGAACATACCAACGGCTTTGAAAAACTGGCACAGGATGTGAGTGCTTTTACAACGGAGCGCGCAGCTGAGATTACAGGAGTTCCCCAAAATGTTATTGAGAAATTAGCTCAAGATTTAGCTACATTAAAACCAGGCATGCTGTTTGAAGGTCGGGGTGTCGTTTGTGTTAATAATGCAGGAGCTTCAGTTTGGGCGTTTGAAGGCCTGATGGCTATACTGGGCAATATCGGCAAACCAGGGGCGGGTATTATTTCGCATATCAACAACACTGGTGGCATTATCAATTTGATTCAGGCTAATGATGTTATGAAGCCTGATCGTAAAAGATCATCAAGTGCCCTCTACAAAGACATGGAAGAGGGAGACGTTAAAATGCTCTTGATCTCCGGGAATCCCTGCGTAACTTGGCCCGATAGCGCACGGATGAGTAAGGCGATTGAAGGACTGGATTTTGTGGTTAGTCATACCTTGGTGATGGACGACTCCGCTGTACTAGCAGACATTGTCCTTCCTGCGACCCACTGGTTAGAAGAAGCCGGAATGCAGGCAAGTGTGCATAGAGTTTTGCAGTGGAAAAATAAAGTTGTTGAGATACGTGGTGAAGAAAAATCTGGTGGGGATTTCTACCGTCTATTAGCAGAGCGTATGGGTTTACCGTCATCCTATTTCCCGGATTCCCCTGAAGCAGCGTGGGAGTTGGAAAGAAAATATAATAAGAATGTTACAGGTATTAGTAGGGAACGAATGCTGGAAACACCTGGTGGAGTACATTTTCCGTGTGCGGAAATTGGTAAGGAGACCGTGCGCCTATTTGCCAATTGTGTGTTCAAAACATCCTCTGGTAAAGTGGAGCTGACAGAAGTTAGTGACGCGCCCCTTGAGTATGTGGATACCTTTGATGCCCCAGGTAATATTGGTTCCAGTCGTGAGGAATTCCCTTATCTCTTGAGCACAAATAAGGTGGCAAGCCACTACCATTCAGAATGCCAATATAGTGATTGGGCTAATGAAATGGAACAACCTTATGTTGAAATGCATCCTCTGACCGCATTAGAGATAGGAGTTGAGAAAGGAAACCAAGTTAGAGTGGAGACGGTTACAGGATCGATCGTTTTGGCGGCAAAGATTACTCAGTCAGTACCGCGGGGTTTCCTCTCGACCCAACCTTACTTCGGATTTCAATCCCCTTATGGGCAAGCACCAGCCAATACTCTTTTTCCGGTAGCTGCTGATCCTGTTGGAGGTAACCTAGTTAGCAAAAACATTATGTGTAAGGCTAAAGCTGAAGGAGGTCAAGGATCATGAGTCAGCACTCTATGTTAGTCGATGAGTCGCGATGCATTGAATGTAAGAGTTGTACCGTTGCCTGTAAACAAGAAAACAACCTCCAAACGGGGGATTGGTGGTTAAGAGTATGGCGAAGGGAACAGCTAAAGGGGCATCTAGTTCGATATTATAATACTCAGTCATGTAGACATTGCGAAGACCCTGTATGCCAGGTTGTATGCCCAGTGGGGGCTATTCAACGTGGGAAAGACGGCCTTGTAACCCAAAACAACGCAAAATGTCTTGGGTGTCATGTTTGTGCAACCGCTTGTCCGCATAGTGGAATGAAGATCATGACAAACGGTAAAGTGGGTAAATGTACACTTTGTAGGCATCGCTTAGAAAGAGGAAAAGATCCGGCGTGTGTATCTGTCTGTCCAGTAAATTCCCGAGTTTATGGTGAGCGCGAAGAACTTCTTCGTGAGGCAAGCGAACGTATGGAAGATTTGAGAGCCAAGGGAATGAGCGTCCATCTCGAAGGAGTGGATAAGGAGCAGAGTGTAGTAATGTATCTGACGGTTGACGCGGAAAACTAGGGAATAAACTTAAGGTCTAGGAGATTCTGCTCTATTTGCATAACCCTTTCAAATGCTGTATCTGAGGGGTTATGTTAGAATTACTCATTGATTATAAGTGCAATACGTGCCTTATTAATAAAAAGTTAGTTTAACGTAAATTCATATGGCAGTTAGACTAAAACATGTATATACACATTTTGTCCAAAGTTTTTTCGAATAAACCGCTAAAAAGGTTGACATTTTAACAGCCTTCAGCTATACTAAAAAAGTTCTCAAAACGTGGCCCGTTGGTCAAGCGGTCTAAGACACCGCCCTTTCACGGCGGTTACACGGGTTCGAATCCCGTACGGGTCACCA
>LADV01000347.1 GCA_000961805.1 Peptococcaceae bacterium BRH_c23
AGCCACAGACCCGGATTCAGCCCATAGGCTTTACCATATATGGCCTGACTCGCCAGGCTACTCGACAGCAATTGCAGTCTAATCCTGACTTTACCGACATGCTGTTGTCCCCCAGAGGCTTTCGCATAAAGTTAGTCGGTTGTCTTACATCGCAATGCAGGAGCGATGATTTCTAGGAAATATATATGAAGCGCACAACGTGCGCACAAAGGGAGAGTATTGCTATGTCAACAAGTTTTGATAAAGACGACTATTTTAAAATTGATCCTGAATTTCATATTGTCGGGGATATGGAACATATAAACCATTTTCCAGGGGTACAGACCTGGTGGAAATCAATTGAGGGAGTAAAAAGACCAATGAGTGCTTTTATGCCAAAGGCGGCATGGCAGGGGATGGAACCTTGGGAAATAGAAAAACAGATTGATCCGGAAATGCTAGTGCTAATTTTAGACAAATACGGTATAGATATTGCGTGCCTGCTGCCTGAATCTATGATGGACACCACTGGATACACTTCCCGTTGGTGCTCAAACGGGGAAATGGCTAAGGTGGTTGATAAATATCCGGACCGATTTATCTATCATCCAAACTTGTCTCCCATAAAACATAAAGGAGTACAAAACACTATCTGGGAGATGGAATACTGGGTTAAGGAAAGGGGAGCAAAGATATTCAAGTTTTTTCCCTGTGAAGATACCTACATTAATGATCCGGAACTTTGGCCATTTTATGAGAAAGCACAAGAACTCGGCATTGTGCTATGTATCCACACTGGTTTTTGTTGGACTCCCCCAGGGAAGAGTAAGTACACTTTACCTATCATGCTTGATGATGTAGCAAGGGATTTCCCGGGACTAAAATTGGTCGCTTTCCACATGGGATATCCTTATTGTGATGATTTAAATATGGTTGCCATGGGACACCCCAATGTTTACCTTAGCCTGAGTTTACTCGTTCCCTGGGCTTTGGATGCTCCGCGAAAATTCGGCAAAATATTGGGAGAGGCCTTGCGTTTTGCCGGACCAGAACGAATCTTTTGGGGGACGGACTGTCCAGGGCTTAGCTTTGTAGCGAAATTTGCAGTCATGGGAATGCGTGAATATCAGTTCTCCAAGGAACTTCAAGAGGAATATGGCTATCCGGAAATTACCGATGAAATTCGTCGCATGATTTTTGGGGGTAACTTGGCGCGGCTATTGGGTATTGATCCTACTGTCAGAAGAGTCAAATAATATCTAGTAACGGATAAGGAGGGGGTCACATTGGATTTTAGTCTAAATGAAGATCAACTAATGCTAAGGGACAACATGCGAAAGTTTTGTAAGAAAGTACTTACTCCCGAATACGTAGCCTGGTTAGATGAAAACACAGATTTTGTACCTGACGATTTATGGCAGAAATTCTTAGACCTTGGATTCTTCGGAATATGTATTCCTGAGGAATACGGCGGAGCTGGTATGAGCTTTACCGACTTCGTTCTTGTCGGTGAAGAGATTGCGACAGCATCTTGGACGACTGCCATGTGTGTGATGGGCCCGGTAAGTTTCGGTTCACACATTATTATGCAAATGGGAACTAAAGAACAAAAAGATTTTTTCTTACCTAAGATTGTAAAGGGGGAACTCAAGTTTTCGCTGGCCATGACTGAACCTGGTGGTGGAACGGATATTATTAATGCTCTGAAATCCACAGCTGTTAAAAAGGGTGACAAATGGGTCATCAACGGACAGAAGGTTTTCATCACTGCGGGACATGTATCCGATTATCATTTGGTAGTTGCTTTAACAGACGACTCAAAAACCAATAAACGTCATAAATGTATATCCTGTTTTTTGGTGGATGCCAAAAATACACCGGGCATAACTGTTCGCTTAATTAAGAAGGTTGGCGGGCACGGCTGTGGAACGACCGAGATATTTTATGATAATGTTGAAATTCCTGAAAGCGCCTTACTGGGTGAACTGAATAATGGCTTTATGACTCTTCTAGAAGTAATGAATCCCGAGAGAATCGTTACAGCCCTTTTCTCTCTAGGTATTGCTAAAGCTGCCTATCAGGCTGCCCATCAATATTCTCTGGAAAGATACGCTTTTGGCAAACCTATTGGCCAGTTTATGGCTGTTCAACACTACTTAGCCGATATGATGATCGAAATTGAGAATGCTACGAATCTTATCTACAAATCTTGTTGGTTAATGGAACAGGAGTTACCCTACAACAAAGAAGCGGTAATGGCTAAGATTGTAGCGTGCAAGGCCTCAGAAATTGCTGCCATCAAGGGATCAGAAATTTTTGGCGGGTATGGTTTCTGTATGGAATATGAAATGCAGCGCCACTTTAGGGATTACAGACAAATGCAATTTTCCCCCATTAATGACGAAATGGCTAAAAACATGCTTGCAGGCTGGTCGGGCTTACCCAAGTCGTATTAAGAATTTATAAAAAAGGAGGTACACGTATGAGCAAAGGAGAGTTAGCAATTATCGGAAGTGGTGAAGTACCGTGCGGTTACTATCCCGACCGAAAAATGCTGGAAATAGCATCTTTGGTTGGCTACAAGGCAATCAAAGACGCAGGTATAAATAAAAACCAGATTGACGCAGTCATCGGTCAGATGGCGATACTGGATGGTGACTGGAATACCGAGGTTACCTTCGGGAGGCTACCTGAGGCCTTAGGCCTTAAGAATTGTAAAAACACCCAGCTAGTTTCCGGAGGTGGAGGTTCAAGCCATGCAGTGCGCAAAGCTGCAGCAGGACTGTTGTTAACCGGAGCAGCAGAAATGGTGCTTATCATTCACGCTCAGAAGTTTTCGGATTTTACACCGGGGCAGCAGGCGGAAGGCTTTGCCAAGGCTGGTTGCGACCCGGAATGGGAAATCCCCTACGGTATGAATTTCAACGCCTTGGGCGGTATGATTGCTGAGAGATATATGTACGAAACCGGTACTACCCCAGAGGAAATTGCGGCAGTGAGTGTATCACACCGCAAATGGGCTCAACTACAGGACAACGCTATGTTTAAGAAAGACCTAGCAATTGAACAGGTTCTCAAAGCTAAAATGGTGGCTACACCCTATACCACTTTAATGTGTAATGTACTGGCTGACGGGGGAAGTGCGTTTATTATGACTACAGCTGAGCGGGCGAAAAAGCTGGTACCCAAACCCGTGTACCTGTTGGGCGAGGGTTCCAGGTTCTCACACCGCAACCTGACCAAGTGTGCAGATTTGACCAGAATGGTGAATGAACCACCAGCTTTGGACGCTTACAAAATGGCTGGTCTTGGCCCCGAAGATATGGATATTGCTCAGGTTTACGGTGCATATCCAGCTAATATATTAATGTTTTTTGAAGCGATGGGATTTGCGAAACGGGGGGAAGGCGGAAAGGCTTTCCTAAGAGGAGATACTTGGCCGGGGGGCAGGATTCCAACCTGTACCAACAGTGAAGCCATGTCCTTTGGTCATACAGGTACCGGTGTAGGTACAGCTTTATTAGTAGAATCTGTTCGCCAGTTGCAGGGTAAGGCTGGCAGAGCTCAGGTACCTGGAGCACGTTTCCTTATTGAAAATTGTGGTGGCGGCGCTTGGATGGATACGCACATGGCGATACTTGGCAATGAAATTTCATAATGGAGGGAGGACAAAAGATGAGTTTAGATTACAATAAGCCACTACCAAAACCACAGAAGTGGAGTCAAGAATTCTGGAACGGAACTAAAATAAATAAGCTCCTTCTGAAAAAATGCAAAGAATGTGGACATTTAGATTTTCCGCCTTATATGTTCTGTACTGAATGTATGTCCCCGGAATCTGAATGGGTTGAATCTACTGGTAAAGGCATAATTTATTCCTTTTCCACCACCTATTTAGGAGCACCCCCGGCTTTTATTAAAGGCCAGCCTTATACATTGATCTTTGTTGATCTGGAAGAAGGAGTCCGTATACTCAGCAAAATCGTGGATTGCGAAGTGACAGATGTTAAAATCGGAATGAAAGTAGAGGCGGTATTTGATGCCGTAACCGAAGATACAACTCTTGTCATGTTCCGACCAGTAAAATAAGAGGGGGTAAGGTAAATGACAGAGTATAACCCCAATTTTAAATACCTAATTTATGAGAGAAAAGGGACAAATGGTGAGGCTCTTTGGCTGACCATGAATAATCCTTTAATGAAAAATGCGCTCAATGAACCCATGCAGCTGGAGTTGATTGAAGCGTTAGAACACACTTTAAACGATAATTCTATTCGTTGTGTGGTACTAACCGGATCGCCGGAAGGCGGTGCTTTCTGCGCTGGGGGAGACATTAGTCTGCTTAACAAATTGAACAACCTAGACGGATATGACTATTCATATCATCGCGGGAACCATATTCAGCATTTGTTTACTTATATGGAAAAACCGGTCATTGCAGCGGTTAATGGATATTGCTTGGCAGGTGGGTTGGAATTAGCCTTGTGTGCCGACTTCATTTATGCCTCGGAGAAAGCCTCTTTTGGATTGATGGAAATCAACTTGGGTGTTCTAGCGGGATGGGGCGGAATGACCCGACTTCCCAGAAAAATACCAGTTAACCGAGCTAAGGAAATGATTTACACAGCAGAACTGATTAAGCCTGATGAAGCATTGCGGATTGGTTTGGTAAATAAAGTATTTGCGCCCGATGAACTAATCCCTGCAGTCGAGAAAGCCATCGCAGCCATATTGTCCAAGCCTCCGCTAGCTGTTCGGGCGGCCAAGACGGTAATTAATGACGGAATCACTTGTGATAGCATTCAGGCTGCGCAGACGATCGAACGGGCTATGAATATGTGGTTGGTGAACACCGAGGATTTCAAAGAAGGTACTGCCAGCTTCCTGGAAAAGCGTAAACCGGAATTTAAAGGAAAATAATTGGGTAGGAAAAGTTAAATATTAGGGGAGTCAGGCAAAACAACGGGAACCCTGACCCCCTTAAATAACACATTTTCTAAGGCAGAGTATGCAAGGACCCAATGTATCGTTAATAAACCCATAAATCTCCAGAGTGGTTTAGGTAGGGAGTTGAAATAACAGATGGCAAAACTAGTTAGACTGGAAGAAGCAATTAGCAAGGTAGAGGATGGGATGACCCTAATGGTCGGAGGTTTTATTGGGTGCGGAGCCCCCGACCAACTCCTAGAAGAAGTTTGCCGGAAGGGAACCAAAGAGTTGACGCTCATCGCTAATGATACAGGCATTCTTGGGGATGCGATGTCTCAACTTATCGTTAAACGATGCGTAAGTAAGCTCATCGCAACCCACATTGGCACGAATAAAGAAACCGGAAAGCAAATGACTGCCGGTGAACTTGATGTAAAACTTGTCCCTCAGGGGACATTGGTCGAACAGATTCGAGCAGCAGGAGCAGGTTTAGGGGGAATCCTAACCCCAACAGGGATTGGAACGATTATAGAAGAAGGTAAGCAGAAACTAGTGATTAACGGAATAGAATATCTTCTGGAACTCCCCGTGCGAGCCAATGTGGCCTTGTTAAATGCCTTTAAAGCGGACAAGGCAGGAAATCTCGTATATCATCGTTCTGCCCGGAATTTTAATCCATTAATGGCCATGGCCGCAGATCTAGTTATAGCTCAAGTGAATCAGATCGTTGAAGTTGGGGAGATCGACCCGGATGAAGTCATAACCCCGGGTATTTTTATAGATTATTTGGTTCAGAAACAGCCTCAGGAGGTGTCCAAGGTTGGATAAGGAAGCGAGGATGGAGTGGCTTATAAAACGAGTGGCTAAAGAATTCAATGATGGAGATGTCGTAAATTTAGGAATTGGGATGCCAACTAAAGTAGCAAACGCTTTGCCAGAAGGAATAAAAATTATTCTTCAGTCTGAAAACGGCTTCATGGGGGTAGGCCCTGCCCCGGAAGCGGGAAAAGAAGATCCCGACACGGTTAATGCAGGAGGGCAATATGCAAGCATTTTACCGGGAGGATGCTGCTTTGACAGCGCCACGTCGTTTGCCATCATCCGGGGCGGTCATGTGGATGCTACGGTGCTCGGCGCCCTTCAAGTGGATGAAGAAGGGAATTTGGCCAACTGGATGGTTCCGGGCAAGCTCGTACCGGGCATGGGTGGGGCAATGGATCTGGTTGTGGGTGCGAAACGCGTTATTGTGGCCATGGAGCATATGGCCAAAAATGGTGGTTTTAAAGTATTGAAGAAGTGTACCTTGCCTTTGACGGCAGCAAAACAAGTCAATCTGATTATCACGGAAATGGGAGTCTTGGAAGTGACCTCTAAGGGTTTGGTTCTTAAGGAGATGGCCCCGGGCGTAACCTTCGAGGAAGTACAAGCCTGTACGGAGGCTTCTCTGATCACACCAGAAAAGATTGCAGTATGACTATGTATGACAATTATCTAATTTTAGAAAATAAACTATTATTATTTAGCAAAGAAGGAGATAATTTTGCATTCATCAATATTTCATGAAGAATACAAACGGAAGTTAAGGTCACTGGAAGATGCCGCCAAGCTAATTCAATCTGGAGACAAGATAGTGTCAAATCAATGTGCCAGCGAACCGGTAGGTTTATTAAATGCCATCGGTAAACGGGCAGAAGCAGGAGAATTTAACGATGTTGAGTACATTGGGTTTGGGCCTACATTATCGATAGATTGGATAAAACCCGAAGTTTATCCCCACTTAAGGGTAAATTCAGCTTTTATTCTTTCTCCTAAAGTGAGAGAGGCCGTAAATAAAGGATACGCAAATTTTATTCCAAACAATGCACATAATCTTCCTAAAACTATAACTAACTACATGTTAAAAAACCTTCCGCCAGGGAAGGCCAAAGTTATATCCAGTTCCGCACCAATGGACAAAAATGGGTATTTCTGTACAGCCACTGCACCCTTGTATTTTCATGAGCCAGCGCAGATGCAAAATACGATGGTGATCATGGAAGTTAACGAGAATCAGCCCTGGGTATTTGGGGATAACTTCATACACATATCGCAGGTTGATTATGTTGTAGAAAGTACCCAACCATTATTTTCGATACCTCCGGTGACAGATGGCTCGGCAGAGGATATTGCCATAGCTGATTTATTATTAGAAATGATTGAGGATGGGTCTACAATACAGTTGGGCATTGGTGGGATGCCTAATATACTAGGCAAACTTCTGGCCAATAAGCATGATTTAGGGGCCCATACGGAGATGCTGGGAGATGCCTATAAATACCTATGGGAATTAGGCGTCCTAAATGGGAAAAAGAAAACCTTGAGTCGCGGTAAAATATGTGCCTGTTTTGCTATGGGGTCAGTGGAAACGTATAAGTGGATGCACGAGAATCCGGCGGTGGAGATGCACGGCCAGGCTTGGACCAATAATCCATATATAATAGCTCAAAATAATAAAGTAATATCCATAAATCAAGCCATTGAAGTAGATCTAACTGGTCAGGTTGCTTCAGAAAGCATTGGCCCGAGGATACATAGTGGTACAGGTGGTCAGTTGGATTTCACTAGGGGAGCACAGCTATCGTCTGGGGGGAAAGGCTTTATCTGCCTTCGCTCGGCAGCCGACACTAAGAGTGGCAGAATTTCAAAGGTTGTTCCGTTGTTAAAACACGGTTCTGCGGTAACGACTCCCCGCCAGGACGTAAATTACGTCGTAACTGAATACGGGGTTGCCCAACTTCAAGGGAAGAGTATGAGAGAGCGTGCACAAGAGTTAATAAGTATTGCTCATCCTGATTTTAGAGCCGAACTCCGCGAAGAGGCGAGAATACTTAATTTGTTTTAAGCTTGCATTTGTGGTCTTTGCTTAATAGTTTCTGCCACTTCCAACTTTGGGAGGAGGATTAATATGACGTCTAACATAAATGGCCAAGAAAAAAGTCTTTGGCAGAAATTTATCGAAGGAGAGCCTATTGACACTTCAAAATTAAAGCCAGAAGTTTTAGATTCATGGCAAAGGTGTAAAGGCAAAGTTAATCCTCGCAAGGGAAAAAACTACGATATATGGTCTGCTAAGGATGTAGAACGAATCAAGCTAAAATACAGAGAATTGATAGAGATTGCTGTTCCAGCCATGGATAACTTTTATAATTTCGTCAAAGGTTCGGGCTTTTCAATAACACTAGAGGCAGTCGAGAATAATGATCATTTTGTACTTGAAGCAATTGGTGATCCTTCGGCATTAGCGATGCATGAAACAAGCAGGGCAGTTCAGGGAAGCAATTGGTCAGAAGCTGTGATGGGAACCAGTGCCTCCGCTATAGCTGTCTATCATGATCGACCTTTTCAGGTTCATCCTGATGAGCACTGGTGCGTGTGTCTCAAACACTGCACTACCTCATCAGCCCCTATACATGATCCAGATACTCAGGCAATAATTGGCACGTTAACTGTGGCTGCTAGTTATATCAAGGTCCAATCTCATACTTTAGGGATGGTAGTAGCTGCGGTTGACTCTATCGAGAAACAACTGGCAGTCCACCGCCTAGCCAAGAAGTCCGAGATTGCAAATCACTTTAAAACTGTAGTTATGGAATGTTTTTCCGACGGATTAATTGCTATAGATGAATTCAACTCGGTCATACATGTAAACCAAAAGGCTTTAGATATTTTAGGCTTTAAACAAAATCCTATTGGTCAAAATATCTTCGGCGTTTTGAATCGAAACTTTGGAATGATTAATCGGTACAGAGACCTTGCAGGGGTTATTAATTCCCAAGAAAGTGTTATGGATCGGTTTGTGAACATCCAAAACTCTGGGGGAATTATCAGATGTGTAGTTTCGACACGTTTTTTAGAATCAAACGGGGAGCTTCTCGGTAAAGTCCTGATTATTCAGCAGATGTCTCGAGCTGCAAAGTTCGTTACCAGTGCCTTGGGAAATTATGCCCGCTTTACTTTTTCCGATCTCATTGGACAAGAGCAAAAATTTCTTGACTGTATTAAGATCGGTATAAAAGTAGCTAAAACTTATTCAAATGTTTTAGTTTTGGGAGAAAGCGGAACTGGTAAGGAATTGTTCGCCCAAGCAATCCATAATGCAAGCTCGCGGAAAGATCAACCTTTCTTTGCCATTAATTGTGCTGCTATTCCACGAGACTTGTTAGGTAGTGAACTTTTCGGATATGTGGAAGGCGCCTTTACCGGGGCCAAAAAAGGAGGCAGTCCTGGAAAATTTGAACTGGCTGATGGAGGCACCATTTTTCTCGATGAGATTGGGGAAATGCCCTTAGACATGCAGACATCCCTCTTGCGTGTTCTTGAGGAGAAGGCAGTCAGCCGGGTCGGGGATAAAGGTGCCATTCCTGTAGATGTACGTGTCATTGTGGCTACGAATAGGGATCTAGAAAAAGAGGTAGAAATAGGAGAATTTCGTGCAGATTTGTACTACCGCATTAACGTTGTAAGCATTGAACTTCCGCCCCTACGAGATAGAAAAGGGGATATCTCTTTATTAATAGCTCACTTTGTCAAAAAAATGGCTGAACGAATGGAGACGAAAATAGACAGTATCGCACCAGATGTATATCGGAACTGTGCACTGTATGATTGGCCAGGGAATGTACGCGAGTTGCAGAACATAATAGAAAGGGCAGTGACTATGGTAGAGGGAAATACAATAAGTTCGCAATTATTCCCGGAAAGATTGGCTAAATTATCAATTGATTTTCCTCATAATTCAGAGGCGTGCAAACTTAGAGATTTTAGGAAGACGTTAGAGCATGACGCTATTCAAGCGTGCATTGAAACATGTGGAGGAAATATGACCCAGGTGGCTAAAGAGCTAGGTATTTCTCGTGCTACACTTTATCGTAAATTCAAACAAAACAATACCTCTTTAAATCATTAAACTCCAGGTTTTTTTAAAAAATAGTCCCATAAATATTAGTCTGAATTCGCATAAATTTGTTAATTCGGACTTGCCTATTATATTTCTATAAGAGTAACCCATTCACTTAATAATATTTTTCCTTTCCTATATAAATACCATAGTTAAATATCTGGATTTATTTATTCAGCCCCGGTCAATTTAATATGCTGCATGAATCTCGTCTTGGCACTGCTGCTATGAGGCGATATCGAGGAGAGTCTAACGCCTTTTTTTGTAAGGTTAGCAATACATTCCTTACGATAAGCATCGTCATGTTCAGGGTAAATCTTAGATTCCACGACAGAATTCTGTTAAGATGTCAAAATGCTCGCCCAAGGAATAGCCTTTTTCCCACGGTATTCAGGGCAGTACCATTGATGATTCGGCTGATATCCCCGATTTTCCATTTCTTTGAGAACTAGACAATGATAGTCTACAAGATTTTTCACACTGTGAGTAAATACATAATCAACGGTGGAATGTTTTCTTCCCCACCCCATTCCGCGCAAGGCGCAGCATTCCCGATGTTGTCCGAGTAGTTGAGCGCGCGGTAATAACGGAAGAAGATCTTGATGCCATAGCCGCATTTCTTTAGTTTCCATTCCTTTCCCTAAGCAAGCTCGAAGATTTTTTTACGTTGATCTGATCAAAAGCCCTCAAATTATTAGTTAGCTCTATAGAGGATCTAAAAAATAATAGAAACGAGTAACACTACAAAAAAGGTCAAAATTGACGCTCATATATGACCTTTAAAAGGTTCTTATGTAAACGATTTAAAGGCAATAAATAGAATAAAAGGCTTAGAATCAGAATTATATATTTGAAAATACTGAATATAAACAATAATCCGTCTGGCATGAATTTTGCATTAATAATATGAAATGAGATTAAATTTTGGCAGGCAGCAGGTGATTAGGGTTATTAATTACTGTAAAAACATTTATTTATAAAGAAGTAAAGACTTCAACTTTTAAATTAAGGAGAATAGCAATGAATCTTGAACAAGCACTAATAATTGCTCCATTTATTAAAGATTTCTATGACGAGGATGTCACTGTTATTATCTCTGGTCTTGAAAAGATAATACTTGCTATTAACAACAAAAATCTGAATTTAGGCGTACAGAAAGGTGATCTTACCCACGAAAAAACAATTACCTTTCGGTGTTTGAGGGAAAAGAAAAGACTTGTAGCTCGAATGCCAATCGAGAAGTCACAGTTCGGCATGTCATATATAGCAATATCTAACCCTCTCTGGAATAATGACGACTTGGAAGGCGCAATAACCGTGGTAATATCTGATACACGGTATGATGATTTGAAGAAAGCTGGTACAGATTTATCAAAACTAGTCATCAGTAGTTATACTACGTCTGAGGAACTCTCTGCTACGGGTGAGGAGCTGGCAGCCACGGCAAGGAGTATGGAAATCAGCACTTCTGTTGCTAAGACTAGGATTGAGAAGATAAATAGAATATCTCAAGATATTCGTCGGATATCTGCAGAAACCGGTATTTTGGGACTGAATGCATCTATCGAAGCTGCAAGAGCTGGCAACAATGGGAGAGGGTTTGCAGTGGTTGCCGATGAAGTAAGAAAGTTGTCTGAGGGTGCTAAACTGTCCGCCTTAGCTATATCTTCGGATATAGCGGAGGTTAATGATACAGTTAGCAGTTTAATAGAGTACATTAAGCAGTTGGCATTCGTCAGTGAGAATCAAGCCACAGATATAGTAAATCTTACAAAAACACTGAGCGAAATATCTAAGATGGCAGAGGAGCTAGTATCCCATGGAGATATTTTAATGAACTAGATGTCTTAATTTGCAAATATTTAAAAAAATTAACCAGAATAAGGTATATAAATCAATCATAAACCAGGTTATCCTTTAGCTACCCTCTCCCACGCGAGGGTTTTCTTTGTTATGAAATAATTAATCTCAACAAAGTTTCAACAGGACTCTATTTATTTAACTAAGGTAAATTGCTTAAATTATCTAATCATTCAGTATTTTGTGAACAATACTCTTGTGCTACAACCGTTCAAACAGTACAATCAATATAACGTTATGACCTATTTAACCATCTATGGTCATATATGACATAGAGTATCGTTGAAAATAACGTTTAAAGATAGGACTTAATCCGATTTCTAATTAATTTGGCAGTATCTACAAAGGAGTGGATTCAATGGGACTAGGAGAAGAAACCATTAGCCAAGAACTTCTTGAACAGCTTAAAAGACGAAATGCCGAATTAGAGAAACAGAATCGGGACTATTTAGGGATGCTTGAAAATTCTTATGATGGTCTGCTTATAGCAGATGGGGAAAGTAAAATTATATATATTAATCCCTCGATTGAACGAATTATGGGACTAAAGTACCCAGATTCAATTGGTCGAACAACAAGAGATCTGACTGATGAGGGAATAACTAACGCCAGTGCGACGTTGAAAGTTCTTGAATCCGGCGTGAAAGAAACGGCGGTGATAAATACTATTCTTGGTAAGACTGCCCTAAGTACTGGTGTTCCATGTTACGATAGTAACGGGAAAATCCATAGGGTATATTGTAACGTTCGGGATATAACAGATTTAAATCAATTGAAAAACAAATACCTGCAATCTCAAGCCCTTGCCTCAAAGTATTTAGCAGAACTGAATCAACTTAAAAAAGACAATAACATGGAGATCATCGCCCAGAGCGAAGAAATGCGCAAAGTTATTGATTTAGCATATAGAGTAGCTTATGTTGACAGTACGGTACTTTTACTAGGCGAGTCTGGGGTCGGAAAAGACTTAGTTGCTAATATAATTCATAAAGCAAGCCCACGTAATGAAGCTGGTTTATTTTTAAAAATTAATTGCGGGGCTATTCCAGAGAATCTTTTGGAATCTGAGTTATTCGGATATGAAACAGGAGCATTTACTGGAGCTAACAAAGAAGGTAAAGCGGGATATTTTGAATTTGTAAATAAAGGTACGCTTTTTTTAGATGAAATAGGAGATTTACCTAAGAACTTGCAAGTTAAACTCTTGAATGTTATTCAGGATCAACGAGTAACCAGGCTGGGAGGAGTTAAGCCAAAAGAAATTGATGTGCGGATATTAGCTGCGACTAATAAAAACCTTGAGGAAATGGTCAGGCAAGGACTTTTCCGGGAAGATTTATTTTATCGCTTAAATGTTTTGCCAATCACGATTCCCCCCTTGCGTGAGAGAAGAGATGACATTCTTTTAATTATTCAACATTACGCTGAACATTTCAATAAGAAATATAATTTCAACGTAAAATTCAGCAAAGAAGCGATTGAAACTTTGTCTAAATATGATTGGCCGGGTAATGTCCGAGAACTGGCCAATTTAGTTGAGCGCTTGATCATTATTGCCCAAGAAAAGGTTATAACTCCTAAACACATCCCTCCTAAATTTCATAAAACAACATGTGAACCTCTATCACTAGACTATAATTATCAAGGGAAGACCCTTAACGAAGCAATGGAAGAATTCGAAAATAGATTTATCGATCAAATGATTACGCGCTGCGGGAGCAGGGAAGAAGCAGCAGTACAGCTGGATATCAGTCTATCTAGTCTAACAAGAAGGATCAGAAGACTAAAAAGGTCAAAATTGACGTTCATAAATGGTTAATAATGAGTACTTAGACCAATACTAAATCCTCGGTAAATCGAATAAACGGCGTAGAATCACGCCTTAAAGAAATTGAATATTATAAAATCTGATTGGCATGAATATTGCAACTATTTAGACTATAAAGACAATAGCTCTTTGAGAAAGAAATTGTCGGGATCAAAAAGGTCCAAGTGAGGGGGATTTTGTTTTGTATTTAAAGTTTCAAGACCAATATAATCAGAAGCTAAAGTCACTGGAAGATATTGCGAAGCTGATTCAATCTGGAGACAAGATTGTAGCAAATCAATTCGTCAGCGAACCGATAGGGATATTAAATGCCATCGGTAAACGGGCTGAAGCAGGAGAATTTGACGATGTTGAGGTCCTTGGGCTTGGGCCTACATTATCGACGGATTGGATAAAACCCGAAATTTATCCCCACTTAAGGGCAAGTTCTGTGTTCATTCTTTCTCCAATATTGAGAGAAGCTGTAAGGAAGGGATACGCTAATTTTATTCCAGATAGTGTAAGCGGTAATGCTGCTGTTTTTATCGACAGGATTAAAGACCTTCCGCCTGGAAAGGCCAAGGTAATATCCGCTTCAGCTCCAATGGATAAAAATGGGTATTTCTGTACTGCAACTGCACCCCTCTACTTTCATGAGGTGGCGAAACAGGATAATACTATGGTAATCATGGAAGTTAATGAGAATCAGCCTTATGTTTTTGGTGATAACTTCATACACATATCGCAGGTCGATGGTATTGTAGAAAGTAACCGACCATTATATACGATACCTGTCGCTAAAGAAGGCTCTGTAGAAGATATCGCCATTGCTGATTTATTATTAGAAAGGATTGAGGATGGATCTACTATACAGTTAGGTATTGGAGGGATGCCTAATCTACTAGGCACACTCCTGGCAAATAAGCATGATTTAGGAGCTCATACGGAGATGCTGGGTGATGCTTATAAATATCTATGGGAATTAGGCGTCCTAAACGGGAAAAAGAAAACCTTGAGTAGACACAAAATATGTGCATGTTTTGCTCTAGGATCAGCAGAAACCTATAAGTGGATGCACGAGAATCCTGCGGTGGAGATGCACAGCACAACTTGGACCAATAATTGTTCTGTAATAGGTCAAAATCATAAATTGATCGCCATAAATCAAGCGATTGAAGTGGATCTCACAGGTCAGGTGGCTTCAGAAAGCATTGGTCCGAGGCAACATAGCGGTACAGGTGGTCAGTTGGATTTCGTCCGGGGAGCACAGCTTTCACCTGGAGGAAAAGCCTTTATATGCCTGCACTCAGCTGCCAATACTTCTAAGAAAGGCCGGCTGTCTAAAATTGTACCGTTATTAAACCATGGAACTGCGGTTTCTGTTCCCCGCCAGGACGTTGATTACGTCGTAACTGAATACGGTGTTGCCAAACTTAAAGGGAAGACTATGAGAGAGCGAGCTCAAGAGTTAATTAGTATTGCTCATCCAGATTTTAGAGCCGAACTCCGCGAAGAAGCTAAAAAACTTACCTTATTTTAAGATTGACGATATAGGTCCTTTAGCTGCAGTGGCACGGATGGTACATTAGGATTTAGAGACATTACAAGTGTCTCTTTTTTCGTTGTAATCGTAAATCTTAAAGAAATGAGGCATTAATATTTATGTCTTAGCCTGCTTTTGCAGGCTTTTTGGTTATTATATCAATGGAATGAGTTTTATTGCAGGTATTAAGATATTAATTGTAGAAATAATTAAATGGCTATGTTGGAAAATAAGTTGTTACTCCCTAAAGAATTCAGACCGTTTATGATAAGCTTACTAAAAATATTCTAAGCAACAACGAGGGGGAATGGTCTAGTTAATGAGTTAATGGAAGTATCAGTTAGAATGAATCGTGTAATAATCCATAGAGATTGTTTCTTCTAAAGGAGATCGAGTGATGAATATTCAGATTTTCGGTTTAAAGAAATGTTTTGCCACAAAAAAAGCAGAACGTTATTTTAAAGAACGGAACATTAACTATCAATTTGTAGATTTGACAATGCTTGGCTTGAGCAAAGGAGAATTGCAAAGTGTAAAGGCTGCTGTAGGATTAAAGAATCTGGTTAATAATGAGACTAAGGATTACAAGCGCTTAAACATGGATCGCATTATTTCTACTAGTGGCAAGGAAGAAATGCTCTTGAATAATCCTAGTCTTTATAAAACCCCTATCGTACGCAATGGAAAACAGGCAACGGTAGGATATGAACCATCTATCTGGGAATCTTGGGAATAGTGATACTTAGCTTTCTTGAAAGGAGTGAGACGTACGGAAAGCAAGGAGAAGTTAACGATTGTAAAAGAATCAGACGATATTTTTAAGGATATTTTATCTCCTCTGAAAGAAAGGGGGGCGATACCGTACGTATATTTTTACCGTATTATTGGTTGCGATGACGAGAGACAGTATCAACTTGAGGTTATTAGGTTAGATGAAAGACTGAGATCAATGGGTAATTATTATTGTTTTGACAAAACAATCCCACTGACTACAGACCGATCATTAATTGAAAGAGCTAAAAAACTGTTTGAACCTCTTCCGTTAAAGGACTATAGTAATGGGGCGCTTCTAAATGTCTTAGAAACACAGGGCTACTTTTCATTAACCTCAGATAATCAAGTTCATCTAAAAATTAAAAAAGCCTTTGGACACATGCTAAATCTATTTATCACGAATGAGGGACCGGTTAATCTAAGTATAATGCTCAATTTTAGCACTAAAATTTTGCTGTGGTTTGGGAACTATGGTAAACTCATCAATAAAAAATCACTCTATAACCCTAAAATTGTTTATTGGGGAAGTCCTACTAAACACGAAACTTATTTCCTGATTCTAATGTCCCTAGTCGGCTTTGATGTCCTTGTGCTAAATACTTCGTTTAAAGATTTATTTGAGACTATAGATTACAAAAACGAATATTGCTTATTAATGAGAAAATCGAAAGACCTTCCAATAGGAGCCTTTCCCTCAAAAAAATCTCTGGAAAAGCCTAAAACTATTATGCCCACACCTAGGCAAGAGAAGATCAAAGGCGACACGCAAATACAACACAAGAATCCGTTGGATAGCTTGAGTAACGATCCTATTATTGTGGTCAAATTGAAGAAAACCGCTTCGATCTTAGAGGATAGTTTAGTGCCCTTGAACCAACGAAGTGGTTTTGTAGGGGAGCCCTATCCAATAGTTCCGGCCTATTTTGTTCGTTATATTGGAGTGCCCAGTACTACGGATGATTGGCAGGCGGAGTATTATAATTCTCTTTACAATCTTGATAAAGGCTTGCAAAAATTCCAGTATCTAAAGTTTCTTGAGAGTATTCCAGCACCCACAGCTGAGGAGAGTGCCTTGATACCCCAGAGACTTTTTAACGATTCTGCTCAGGACTGGCAGGAGGTTGTCGATAAGATTCTCCAGGCCAAGATTCTTCCACAAACCTATGGAGAGCTTCTAAATAACACGATATTGAACTCGTTTGTGGATATTGTTAAGCTTTTTGTAGAAAAGAATAGTAACGTCAATAGTTCCATTGTCTTAAATTTCTCGTTAAAGATTGTTAGTTGGTTGAACCGATACCTACCGAGTCTCTTTACCCAAGGGAAGCGGAGTAATCCTTTCCGTGTCGAAGGATCTAATCTACATAATCCCAAAATCCTTTTCTATGGTCCGATTAAAGCTCACGAAATATTTCTGCTTTCTGCTTTCCATAGGATAGGGTGTGACGTTCTGTTTATTCACTCTGAGCCATCGGGAGATAAACCATTTCAACGCTTCGATCAAGGCGATGTTTTAACTTATCCGATCAAAAATAATCATAATTTATCCTTCGCTGCCTTTCCAGAACACGAGCAATTGATTCGCAAAAGCACCGTTGCCTATAATGCTTCGAAAGAAATTGAGGAAGTAATCTATGGTGAAGAAGTGGGTCTTTTTAAACCATGGCAATTTGAAAACTACCAAACTCAACCGATAACTCTTAAAACCACCTATGACGAACTTAAAATACTCTGGCGAGAACCTACAAAACTTCGTCCAGAGTTTAAAATACAGAATAGGAAGGTTTATGTTCCCAATATATTTGCCAAGATCAATGGAGTTAGCGAGGATATTAATGATTATTGGCAAGGCCTCAAAGCGCTTGCCGAGGCTCCTAATACAAAAATTATTCAGGATGTCCCCTTCACTAAAATAAGCTATACCAAGCAGGAACTTTACCAAGCAAACTATTTACTGAATAAGGACGGATTTTTAGATGTGTCCAAAGTCCTGAAAGATCGGCATTACAAGTTGAGTTATCTCAAAGAACCTTTGCAACATTTCCTGATGGTTAAAATCAATGAACTAATTAGCTCGGGAATGTTTTTAACAACGGTTGATGAGAAATTTAAGCTAACCATCATCATGACAATCTTAACAATGGATGAATCCTTTATTAAGCTCATCCAAGGTTTTGATTATCCTCAAGAGATACCTAAAGTGATACTCTATGATCATGTTAAGGAATCCTTCAATGAAAATGACTGCATCTTACTTGCCTATTTTAACCTAATCGGTCTCGACGTTGTTATTTTTACGCCAACGAGCTACAGAAACATTGAACAGCATATCAAGCCAACTCTTTTGGATGTTCATCAGCTTCCTTTAGTGAAATACGACCTTGCTCTGCCACCTTTAAGTAGCATTTCAGCGCCATCAACTCCTAAACCTGGACTTTTATCTCGATTTTTCAACCTTCGCTAGCACATAAATATTCAAGAAAAGGGGATTTGAAATGGAAATTCAAGGCTTTACAACCATGTTAACAGAGGATAAAAGCTTAATGCCGGTACCTGTACCAGAGTTTGATCTAGAGAAACAGAAACATGAAGTTATGGTTAGAGTCCAAGAAAGCCCTGAGGTTCGCAGTATTGTACGACAAATTAATATTGAAGATGTTAGCTCAATCATGACCTTTGGTAAGAACTCTGCAGAAGAGGTTGCTCGTTTTTCAGACGCCATCCTTCATTCAATGCAATCGACAAAGGTTGAGGATTCAGGCGAACTATTGCTTCAACTGAATAAGATCATGGAGAAGTTTGATATCAAAGATTTCGAAGAAAAGTCACCAGGCTTTCTAGAGAAGCTTTTCTCTAAAGCAAAGAATTCAGTGGATGCCCTCTTTAAAAAATATAACTCAATGGGTGATGAAGTTGATAAAGTATTTGTGACGCTGAAACAATATGAAGCAGAAATTAATATTGCCAATAAACACTTAGCGGATATGTTTGATAGAAACACAGAGTATTACGAGCAGTTAGGGCAATATATTTACGCTGGTCAAGTGGTACTTGCAGAACTTAAGAATAATGTCATCCCTGCTGCTCAGGCTAAGGCTAATCAGACGGGTGACAGACTTGACCAACAAAACGTCAATAACTTAATGCAGGTTCAAGATATTATGGAACAAAGAATTTATGATTTACAACTTGCTGAAAATGTTGCTGTACAAAGTATGCCAACCATCAAGGCCATTGAATATGGCAATTATAACTTGGTTCGCAAGATCAATTCTGCGTTTGTAATTACCATGCCAATCTTTAAGCAATGCCTGGTTCAGGCCATCATGTTAAAGCGTCAATCAGTGCAGGCCAAAGCGATGAGCGCGTTAGATGAAAAGACAAATGAACTGCTACTTCGTAATGCTGAGAATACCGCTTTACAATCAAAGATGGTGGCTAAACTAGCTTCAGGAAGTTCGGTGAGTATAGAAACTTTAGAAAAATCCTGGCAGACCATCGTAAAGGGTATTGAGGAAACAAAAGCGATTCAGGAGGAAATGAGACAAAAACGTTTAGATGGAACCAAGAGATTAGAGATCCTGAAACAAGATTTTGTGAATCGTGGAATCGTAAGGTAATTACAATTTCAAAAGGGAACATAACCGAAACTGAGATAATTCAAGAAAGTGGTTCGCTATCCAAAAACAGGAGCCTTTCACACACTTCAAAAGAGGTGGTGGGAGGCTCTTGTAATTTGAAAACATCCAAAAATATTTGGGAAAATCTAGAAGATATATTGCGAAAGCTAGTCTGGGATAGTTGATTACTAGGAGTCATAATCTAAGATTGCTAATCAATAATTACCGGTATTTAACAATTCCTTCGATGGAGTAGAAATCTCAAATTGACGATTTGATACTAAAGGAGTAAAATACTTCGTGAGCGAAACATTCGGCTTCGAAATATATGCGTAAGGATGTGAACTCAGATTCCTACTTACAAGAAGTAGGAGTCTTGAAAGTTGATAAACGTAGACGGAATACTTTAATTAAGGAGCAACAAATGGAAACTATCAATGAAAGTGCAAAAGTCGCAAATCTTTTTCAGGAAGTAATGATCCTTTTTAAACAGAGCATGAGTAAAGTCTTTGAAGATTCAGGGATCACTGCACCACAAGGAATGGTGCTAAGAATATTAAGTAAGGAAACTAAGATCAAAATAACCGAACTAAGTAGTAAGCTGAGCTTACCGAATAGTACTGTCTCAGGAATTGTGGATCGGCTAGAAAAGCAAGGAATGGTGGAACGGGAACGTAGTGAAAAGGACAGAAGGATTGTTTATGTAAAAATGTCTCCAAACTTTAAGGAGATGCATCAACACTTTCATAAAAATCTGCAGCTAAATATTAAAGATGTTATGAATAAAGGAACCCCTGAGGATCTAGAAATAATATTTGAAGGCTTGAGTACACTCAAGAAGCTTTTAAGGGACAAGGATGATAGTAAATGTTGATAAATAATACCTTCAAAAGGACAAGGACGGGAGATGATCTTTATGCTAAAATTGTTTCGTTTCATGAAACCGTATACTGCTCACATTGCTGTAGTTATCGGGCTTCTATTTGTCCAAGTACTTTCTGATCTATATCTTCCTACCTTGATGGCAGATATTGTTGACTATGGGATCGTAAATAAAGATGTTCCTTATATTATAAAAATAGGTGGTCTCATGTTAATCATTGCTGCAGGAGGAACCGTTTGTGCAATTATTGCATCTTATCTATCCTCAAAAACTGCAGTCGGTTTTGGGAAAATTGTGCGAGAAAAAATCTTCAACAAAGTCGAAAGTTTTTCCTTACAGGAGTTTGACAAATTAGGAACTGCCACGCTTATTACCAGAACGACTAATGATGTAACTCAGGTTCAACAAGTATCCATTTTGATCCTTAGTATGATGGTCACGGCGCCTTTAATGAGTATCGGTGGAATTGTGATGGCACTGCAACAGGATAAATCATTAGCTTGGGTGCTTGTCGTAGTCATTCCTGTACTATTTGGAATTATTGGGATTACGTTGTTTAGAGGAATGCCATTATTTAAAGTTATGCAGGAAAAACTTGATCGATTAAATCTGGTTTTACGTGAAAATCTTACCGGCATTCGAGTTATACGTGCTTTCAATCGCATTGACAAAGAAAAAGTACGGTTTGATCATGCCAACCAAGACATTATGGACAATGCCATAAAAATAAATGTGATTATGGCTGTCTTAATGCCAATGATGATGTTGATTATGAATCTGACAACAGTAGCCTTAGTTTGGTTTGGTGCCATTAGAATAGACTTAGGAGATATGCAGATGGGCTCACTTCTGGCATTTATTCAATATGCGACCCAAATCTTATTCTCATTATTAATGCTCGTTATGTTATTTATTATGATCCCACGTGCCCAGGTTTCCGCAGTCAGAATCAATGAAGTACTGGATACAAATCTGGATATTAAGGATCCTCAAGAGCCAAGATCTGTAAACAGTGAAAGAGGGCTAGTAGAATTTAAAGATGTTTCCTTCCGATACCCAGGTGCTGATCAACCTGCCGTTAGTAATATTAGTTTTAGTGCCAAAGCAGGCGAGGTGACGGCTATTATTGGGGGGACAGGCTCTGGTAAATCTACCTTAATTCATTTATTGACGCGTTTCTATGATGTTGAACATGGGAGTGTTTTAGTGGATGGGATTGATGTACGAGACATGAGGCAGCAAGATTTGCGAGCTAAGATAGGTTTTGTTCCTCAAAAAACTTTTCTTTTTACAGGGACTATTGCAGAAAATATTAAATACGGCAAAGAAGAGGCTACTTTAGAAGAGATTAAACATGCTGCACAGGTAGCACAAGCTACTGAATTTATCCTAGGCATGGAAGCTGGCTTTGATCACAATATTGCTCAGGGAGGAACTAATATTTCTGGCGGACAAAAGCAACGTCTCTCCATTGCTCGGGCTCTGGTGAGAAAACCCAAAATCTATCTTTTTGACGATAGTTTCTCTGCACTGGATTTTAAAACGGATGCGAGGCTACGAGCTGCGCTCAAACCTGAAATCGCCAAGGCTACGGTTTTCATCGTTGCTCAGAGTGTCTCAACCGTGAGAGATGCAGATCGAATCATCGTTTTAGATGACGGACAAATTACAGGAATTGGAACCCATAAAGAACTGTTAAAAACTTGTATGGTCTATCGTGAGATTGTAGCTTCACAGCTTGCAGAGGAGGAAGTCGGGTGAGTGAAGAACGTAAGATTGATAAAACGGATAAGGGTTTTCCTGGCGGGAGATCTGGGGGGCCTATGGGATCCCTGGGGAAACCTGTAGAAAAAGCTAAAAACTTTAAAAAGACACTTTTCAGGCTGCTTAATTATTTAAAGCCGCAAAGAACGAAATTCATGATCGTATTTATTTTTGCAATTCTAAGCACAATTTTTAGTATTTTAGGCCCTAAGATTATGGGTAAAGGGATCACAAAAATCGCGGAGGGCTTCGGTGCCAAAATGATCGCCCAACAGATGCATAAGCCCGTTCCAAAATTGGATTTCGAATATATAGGACAGATCGTCCTAATCCTGATCGGGTTATATCTGATCAGTGCCGCTTTTAGCTATCTGCAGCAATATATTATGGCTGGTGTAGCCCAAAAAACTGTTTATACTATGCGTAAGGAAGTCGATGAGAAGCTTTCACGCTTACCGCTTAAGTTTTATGATGCCAGGACCCATGGCGAAATTTTGAGCCGTGTCACAAATGATGTTGATAATATTTCAACCACTCTTCAGCAAAGTCTCACTCAACTCATTACATCAATTGTGACGATTGTAGGGGTTGTCGTGATGATGTTATCCATTAGCTCATTATTAACCTTGATTGTAATATTAACTCTTCCCCTTTATTTGGTTGTAACAATTATGATCGCCAAACGTTCTCAAAAACACTTTGCCAATCAACAAAAATCCCTTGGAGACCTTAATGGGCATGTTGAAGAAATGTTTGCTGGTCACAAACTTGTTAAGGCCTTTGGGCGTGAAGAGGAATCAATCAAAACCTTTAATTCAATCAATGATCAACTCTATACGGCAGGCTATAAAGCTCAGTTTATTTCAGGTATAATAATGCCTTTAATGAGATTGGTCAGTAATCTTGGTTATGTAATTATCTGTGTCGTTGGTGGTGTTTTTGCCACAAGAGGCACAATAACTATAGGAGATATACTAGCTTTTATACAATATTCGAGGCAATTTACGATGCCGATTGTTCAGACGGCTAATATCGCGAATATTATTCAATCGACAATTGCTTCAGCTGAACGTGTCTTTGAACTTTTAGATGAGAGTGAAGAAGTATCAGATGATTTTGATGCGAAAGTAATAGCCTTTCCTAAGGGCAATGTTAGATTTGAAAACGTAGATTTCAGCTATAAAGAAGAAGAACCTTTGATTAAAGGCATGAGTATTGACGTTAAACAAGGAAACACCCTTGCTATTGTAGGGCCAACGGGTGCTGGTAAAACCACACTTGTCAATCTATTAATGCGTTTCTATGAAATAAGTGCTGGAAAAATCACGATTGATGGAGTGGATATTCGAGAGATTAAACGTGGTGCCCTACGCAGTATGTTCGGCATGGTACTTCAAGATACTTGGCTCTTTAATGGAACTGTGATGGAAAATATCGCTTACGGTCGTGAAGGGGCTAGGTCAGAAGAGGTTATGCGAGCGACAAAAGCTGCTCATGCTGATCATTTTATTAAGACACTGCCGGATGGCTATCAAACATTATTGAATGAGGAAGCTTCAAATATTTCTCAAGGTCAAAAACAACTTCTGACCATCGCTCGTGCCATCCTAGCCGATCCTGCCATCTTAATTCTTGACGAGGCTACCAGTAGCGTTGACTCAAGAACGGAAGTGTTTATCCAAAAAGCGATGACTGAATTGATGAGAGGTAGAACAAGCTTTGTCATCGCCCATCGACTTTCCACGATTAGAGAGGCAGACTTAATTTTGGTTATGAATCAAGGTAGTATTGTGGAGATGGGTAATCATAACCAACTTCTTGCCCAGAATGGTTTCTATGCAGACCTGTATAACAGTCAGTTTAAGGGTGCAAATTTGGGAATCGAAGTAGGCTAAATGGGTAAATCATGGAAAATCCTATTGCCTTTAAATTTATTCTGCGCTATACTTGATTCATGATTGTTGGTACACCATTAATGTCTACACCAATAATGGTGTACCAACAAAGAGTATACGAGGTGTGATCATGGACGAGACCAATCTTAGCTGTAGCCCTTCGAAGTATGTCTGTTACAAACTTAGTCGAGTCATGAGAAAGGTCAATCGGTATTACGAGAGTAGTTTTTCTCATTACGGAATTACTCCGGCACAATTCTATGTAATGAGTGTGGTGTGGGAAAAAGATGGGGTTAAATTCAAGGACTTAGCCAAAAGTTTAGAAATGGATGGATCTACCCTTACCTCCATCTTGGATCGTCTGGAACGCCAGGATTTAGTAGAAAGGAGGGACGACCCAGAAGATAGACGCTCACTTTTAGTCTTTCTTAAGGATAAGGCTAAACAAAATATCTTGGAAATTACCTGTCTGGCTGAAACGTTGAATCAAGAAATTAAAGAACGATTTACTGAGGAAGAATTTGCTACTTTTGAAAAAGTTCTCGAAAAACTGTCCTTGGATTAATTTTTTTCATTTATTACTGTTCGAATATTCCGATATATCTACATATTTACATTTTACATATCAAGTATGATCGAGAACTAAAGTTGATCTTTAGTTGAACGAGTTCACTGGACTGCTTTTTGGTATTAAGAAACTACTAATTAGGAGGTTTGTGATAATGTCTATGCTTTTTTCTCCTGCAAAAATAGGTACACTCCAACTTCGCAATCGTCTGGTGATGACGCCTATGCATTTAGGATATAGCCCTCAAGGTGAAGTAAATGACAAACTGATTGAGTTTTATCGTGCCCGAGCCCGTGGTGGGGTCGGCCTTATTGTATTTGGCGGGTGTGGTATTGACCGGATTGGAAACGGCCCTGGGATGACTCAACTAGATGACGATTACTTCATTCCCGGTCTGAGACGTTTAGTGGAGGCTGTTCACGCCGAAGGTGCGAAAATCGTGCCTCAGCTTTATCAAGCCGGCAGGTACGCTCACTCTGTTCTTACCGGCCAGCCTTCGGTAGCTCCCTCCCCAATTTCTTCCAGGTTGACAAGGCAAACTCCGGAAGAGCTTACGCAGGAAAAAATTAACCAAGTGATAGATTCCTTCGCTAAGGCTGCTAAAAGAGCACAAGCATCAGGGTTTGATGGGGTTGAGATTCTTGCCAGTGCGGGATATCTGATTTCCCAATTTCTTTCCCCGGTCACCAATCAACGCTCCGATCGTTATGGTGGAGACCTCCAGGCCCGCATGACTTTCGGGCTTGAAGTGGTAGAGGCAGTACGTGCCGCAGTTGGACCTGATTTCCCTATCATAGTTCGAGTTGCGGGGAATGATTTTGTGCCTGGCAGTCACACAAATACTGAATCACGAGCTTTTTGTCAAGCGCTTGAGAAAAAGGGCGTAAACGCTCTCAATGTGACAGGCGGTTGGCATGAAACCCAAGTCCCTCAGCTTACCATGAATGTTCCTCCTGGAGCTTATGCCTACCTAGCTCAGGGTATTAAACAAGCGGTCTCAATTCCTGTCTTCGCCTGTAACCGGATTAACACTCCTGAATTGGCAGAGGAAATTCTGCAGGAAGGTAAAGCAGACTTTATTGGCATGGCCCGACCCCTGCTTGCAGACCCAGAGCTACCCAAAAAAGCCATGAGTGGAGCTTCGGATAGAATTCGCCCCTGTATCGGATGTAATCAAGGCTGTTTAGACTATGTTTTTCAACTTAAACCCGTAAGTTGTTTGGTCAATGCTGAGGCAGGCCGAGAAGCTGAATTGGCAGAATTAGCGTTAAAAAATCCACCAGCTCAAAATCAACAGATTCTTGTGATTGGGGCAGGTGCTGCCGGATTGGAGTTTGCACGTGTTGCGACGCTAAAAGGACATAAGGTCACGATTTGGGAAGAAAGTGATAAGACAGGTGGACAATTAGCATTAGCTGCAGCCCCTCCTGGTCGTCAAGATTTCTTATATTTTGGAACCTACTTAGCAAATATCTGCCAAGATTTAGGGGTGATTATTCAGTATAACGTTAAGGCGACCCCTGAAAAGATTCTATCCGCCGTCCAGAACGGAGAATTTACTAGGGTTGTAATTGCAACGGGTGCTCGCCCCATTACTCCGCTTATCAAAATCGAACCAGGAACCCAGGTTTTGCAGGCTTGGGATGTTTTGTTAGGTCGCCAAATAACCGGTCAAAATGTCATAATTGTTGGTGGGGGAGCTGTCGGAGTTGATACCGCACTCTTGCTAGCGGAATCAGGTACTATAGATAATCAAACTTTGCGATTCCTTCTCTTGCAGCAGGCTGAAACAGACCAAGAAATCTATCGTTTGGCAACTCAGGGAAGCAAAAAAATTACTGTTTTAGAGATGGGCAAAGGAATCGGACGAGACATCGGGCCCAGTACCCGCTGGTCCATGTTGGCAGATTTGAAACGTTACAGGGTTAACTGTCTCGAAGATAACAAAGTCCTTGAAATTCGGGCGGACGGTGTACTCGTGGAAAACGCTGGAGAACAAAGGGTCATACCGGCAGATACCGTTATCTTAGCAGTAGGTTCCTGTTCCCAAAATGAACTGTACACAGCTCTGCAAGGGAAGATCGAGTCGTTGAGTATCATTGGGGATGCTGCTAAACCACGCAAAGTTCTCGATGCTATCCATGAAGCCTATGCTGAGGGAATCAAATAGCGTGGTTCGAGGCACGAAGTTTAAGGTCCGATGTCAGAGCGAATACAGCTAATAAGGCAAGGCGCGAAGTTTGAAGTTCAAAAATCTTAGAGGATAGCTATTATTCGAGGTGCGAAGTCCGATGTTTAAGGTCCGAGGTTCGAAAGAGTACAACATAAGTAGGGAGGAAAACAATCCCTAATCTAAAATCGAACCACGATCTTCGTATGTCGAGCTTCGATTAAGAGGGGGGTAAACAACAATTAAGAAATTCTTATGAAACTATATAGAACCCTACTATTTCTTAGTAGAGTTCTCAAGGATGGTAACGATTAAATTGTTTAAGGAACGATTCTGTTCTTTGGCAAGTTCTTCCAGTTTCTTCTTTAGAGCCTTTGGTATGGTTATATTGGTTCTCGTATTATCAGCACTAATGGTCATTATCATTCACCTCTAGGTAATTATAGCAATGAAATACAGTGTTGTAAAGGTGGTGCCGCTATGGTATAGTTTCCTTGGAGGTGATATCAAGTGATCCTCGGAAAGAAAGTTAGACTCAAGCCCACAGAAGCACAGGAACAGCAGTTGTGGAAGTCGGCTGGAACTGCAAGGTGGGCATACAATTGGGCATTAGACAGACAAGAGAAGAACTATGCTAGTGGTGGAAATTTCCTTTCAGACAATGATCTGAGGAAAGAGCTCACCAAATTAAAGCAAACGGAAGAGTTCTCTTGGCTTGGGGATGTTTCCAATAATATCCCCAAGCAAGCAGTTAAGGATGCCTGTGATGCTTACAAGAAGTTCTTTAAGCATTCAGCTGAAAAGCCCACATTCAAGAGCAGGAGGAAGTCTAAACC
>LADV01000198.1 GCA_000961805.1 Peptococcaceae bacterium BRH_c23
TATCGGAACTGTGCACTGTATGATTGGCCAGGGAATGTACGCGAGTTGCAGAACATAATAGAAAGGGCAGTGACTATGGTAGAGGGAAATACAATAAGTTCGCAATTATTCCCGGAAAGATTGGCTAAATTATCAATTGATTTTCCTCATAATTCGGAGGCGTGCAAACTTAGAAATTTTAGGAAGACGTTAGAGCATGACGCTATTCAAGCGTGCATTGAAACATGTGGAGAAAATATGACCCAGGTGGCTAAAGAGCTAGGTATTTCTCGTGCTACACTTTATCGTCAATTCAAAGGTTGAAAGTTAAAATAAACTACCACGTGAAGGAATCATAGAAAACATGGATTTTAGTTAAAGAAATCGTATTTGACACACGAGATTATTCTCTCACCTTCATTTTACCAACTAAAATTAGTAAGCCGATAACGACAAAACAGGGGTTTTGATGACGCTAAAAAGTAGAGAAATTCATAAACCCCTACCAAATACTCAAACACCCCTCAAACCCTTACAAATCCAGCATTCGCAAGCCTTCCACCCTACTCCCACTCAATCGTTCCAGGAGGTTTCGAGGTAATATCATAAACCACCCTGTTAACCCCCTGCACTTCGTTCACAATCCACGAAGAGATGTTATGGAGGAACTTCATACGGGAGCCTGGCCCAGTCTGCCGTCATGGCATCTTCGCTGGTGACTGCCCTCAAGATAATGGGGTACTCGTATGTACGACCATCTCCCATTACGCCGACACTTTTGATGGAAGGAAGTACTGCAAAGCTTTGCCATAATTCTCGATAGAGACCTGAGCTCCGGATTTCCTCTAAAATAACGGCATCCGCTTCCCGCAAAATATCTAGTTTTTCACGGGTTACTTCTCCAAGAATTCGAATTGCCAGACCTGGAATTCGAATAGCTAGACCCGTGAAAAAGACTTGGCGGTTTAGAAGTTTTCGAATATTGCGGTTTAGAAGTTATCGTTTACCAAACCAATTTTACTATTTCCAGATAACTACTTCAACCTCTAGCTAATGACCTTGCTACAAAAATTAGTTATAGTATACAAGTCTATAGTAATGTTACACAACAAACATTTGTCACATACAAAGATCTGTGGAAAGTCTGTTTCAATTGGCTTCTAGGGATCTTTGGTCTTGAGGCTCTTTAAACTTCATAGAATATACCATATTTACCAGCCATACTTATCGTTTTGTAAGTATTCTAAACTCGCAAAGAAAAAAAGAGCTAAACAAATAGCTCAAAAAACTTAGATAACTTATTGAACGGCAAACTTTAGAAAGTCTAAACTTCTTAGATGTTTCCAAGTTGTCTCGATGTGACTTTCTTTAAACGTTGTACGTTTACGATCATTCCAATCATAAACCGCTTTGATAACTTCAGAAGGACTATGCACTATATTTGGGTTTTCTTTCATTGTCCAGTGCACAGTTGCTAATAGTTCCATTCCATATGGAGACTCGAACCCCATTATGATCTCCGAAACATGTTGAAGACGTTCAATAGACTCAGTTTGATCTTTTAAAAATTCTGTAGCTTTGGTAGCAGCCTCTTGTAACAGATACACTTGTACATCCTTTTTACGGCTACCATCGCCGACACCCCTAATGTAATGACCCTCTAAAACTTGTAATACAAAATTAAGATTTTCTGCGTATGGACCATAAGCACCTTTTTCAAACTTAAGCTTGAGTGGCTCGCCAGCCTCCTGAAGGAAGTATGCAAGTTTTTGAACTTCCAATAAAGTCAGTCGATAGCCAGGAATTCCATATCTATCCATAAGCGAGATTAGTAAGGCCCTAGCCATTGTTAAGTGAGGCTTCTTAGTTGCTATTTTAATTTCCTCAGGTGCAGGGCTTCCTGAAGGAGCATATAAATAAACTTTAACGTCAGGAATACTCTTAAAAGCCACTTCAATTTTTGTGCGAACTACATTCCAATCTAATCCTCCATTACCACACCCGAGCGGAGGAATAGCAATGGAGTTTATCCCCAAGTCTTTAATTTCTTTAACTAAGGCAACTAAACCTGAATCGATATCTTCCATTCGGGAATTACCTTTCCAATGCCTCTTTGTAGGAAAGTTAATGATATATCTGGGGTTTACCAACAAACCACCGACTGACACTGTAAACATTTTGCCAGGTTTTACATTATTAGCTTTGCAAGCTTTGTTGTACTCAGTAAAGTTCTTAGGAAAGGCCTGTTTAAATTGTAAAGCAATACCCTTCCCCATAACCCCAACACAATTAACAGTATTAACCAAGGCCTCAACCTCGGCTGTTAAAAGATTACCCGTCTTTAGTTCGATCAGCTTTCTCACCTCCTTAGTAATACCATGTTGATCGAACATCAATTGGAATACTATATCCTGCATTTTCAATTATTGCTTTTACAGAACGAGCAATATTTGAATTGTAGACACCAATTACTTGAAAAAGATTCCAAGGGAAAAATTTGTGAACTAAAAATTCTGCCTGCCTACGTCGCTTACGATCTGGGTCTTGATCGGTGTCGTTCCAATATTGTGATTCCATTACGTCCCAATCTACTTCATCTAAATCTTGTAGATCATTATAATAATTTGAGTAAGCCATTATCCCATGCCCATCAGTAAAGACCCAAGGCCTTACTCCATCAACTGCTTCTATGTTTGAAACGAGATGTAATATCGATCTTTGACCATCATTATACCCTTGAACAAATCCTCTATTAATTGTGTAGAGCATAGGCGAACGGGGAGCAAAATAAAATGGAACATAGTCATGTAAAGTTCCGAAAGGTTGAACAGGTACTCGTTTATTACAACGACGATCCTGAATAGAATCATGAGCAATGTTAGTATAGGCTAGTCCATTTGTTTGCATAACAGAGTTGGCATTTAATCCTCCGTCACTTAGTATAGCTTTTAAATTGTCCATTGCGGTTATATGATATATGGGAGTCAACTTTGGAGCCAATATTAGTACCTCTTATTCTAAATTTTTATAAGTTACTAATACTACACTTGCCTTCTAAAAACCTCTTTCATAAGCTTAAATAAATATTAAAATTATTTTGTCCTAAATAGATGCAAATAAACCAGAGGACTTCAACTCATAGAACATCGAAGTCCCAATTCCGAACACTTGTTTGGTTTGCAACTATATTATACAAGATTTTTATCGATTTGTGTTAACTTTTTGCTCCTTACGAGAAAAAGTTTATGCTTCCCTAAGTGAAGCAACTTGAGTAATTCGAATATCGATAAAACTCTTCAATGTAACACAACCCCAGCGAGTTGCATTCGCAAATCCCTGGAACGCCTGATATCAGAGGCTTCCAGGGATTTCTTGTATCCAAGGGCATTTCCAACCCCTCCGAACATGACATAACCCCCGCCACCAGCCAATAAGGCACATAGCGAAAGGAGCGCAAAAATGGAATACGTCCAGCCAATTAGAGACAAAAAGGCCCTAGAAACTATGAAGAAGATCCTAAGATCAAGTAACCAAAGAGATTACTGTCTCTTCGTCCTCGGCATTAATTCGGGGCTACGCATAAGCGATCTTTTAACCCTTACGGTAGCTTCAGTTTGCGATGACAAAGGCAAGATCAAAGACCGCATAGTTATCAGGGAGAAGAAGACCAACAAGCTGAAAGACTTTCCCCTAGGAGAAACCTCGAAGAAGGCCTTGAAAGAGTATGTGGTTACCTTAAAACCTGGGCAAGCACTATTCGCCAGTCGAAAAGGATACAAGCCAATTACGAGGCAGCAAGCTTATAGGATTCTCAATGATGCTGCCAGAGCAATAGGTATCAAAGAGCAAATCGGGACTCATTCTCTTAGGAAGACCTTTGGCTACCACGCGTTCAAGGCCGGTGTAGATATTACACGGATCCAGAAGCTGCTTAACCATTCCTCTCCTAGTGTTACTTTAGCCTATATCGGGATTACGCAGGATGAATTGGACAATGTTTACATGAATCTTAATCTTTAGCCAATGCGTATTCGGATTCAAATATCAGTAGAAATAATATATTTTCAGCTGATTGGTTGTTGAATTGAACATGCTAGCCAACAGAGGGCAGGAGGAATACAAAAATGTACATCGTAGAAATGAAATATCGCCGTACTAATTGGCGGGAATAAATTTATGTGGCATTATATTGCAAGGGATAACGACCTGATAGCAATGCTTACCGCACTAGAAAAACGGTTCTGGCACAACGTTGAAACATTGACTCCCCCACCTATGGATGGGTCTGAGGCTTCTTCTGAATTACTTAGCCGACTGTATCCCAATGCAAATAATAAGACCCAAATTACCCGAGATGATGCTTTGCCCTTAATAACGCAATTCGAAGAAGCGCTCGATGCCGAAAAAACAGCATCAGAACGTAAAGACGAAGCGGCAAATAAGTTGAAAGCTTTAATGGGGGCGTATGAAATCTGTGTTGCCGGAGATCGAACAATCACCTGGAAAAACATTTCTTCGGAACGGCTTGACTCAAAGGTCCTAAAATTAGAGCGACCCGAGATTTATTCCAAGTACGTTTCCAGGAACTCGTATAGACGATTCAGTATTAAATAAAGGGGAGTGTTACTAATGTCCAATTTAAAGGCAAAGCTTTCCTCACAACTAAATAAGGTTGAAGTACAAAGCCTAAACGTCACCCAGGAGCCCTGTGCTATAGCGTCTATAGTCCCTGAAGACGAAACCACTGCCGTAGCTCATAATGCCCAGCTAATTCAAGTTGTTCCTGAATTCGCTCTGACCTTCAATGAAGCTAAGCAACGACATGCCTCGTTAAGAAGCTTCGTTAAAGAATTGATGATACCTGGACTAGATTATGGCCTAATCCCTGGCTGTCAAAAACCTTCACTCCTAAAGCCTGGCGCAGAGAAACTTTGTGATATTTATGGGTTCTCTAAACTAATTGCTGTGTCCAATCGAATGGAGGATTGGCAGGATGGATTCTTTAGCTATGAGGTAAAAGCTACTCTAATAAATAAGAGGACAGGCCTTGTGGAAGCAGAAGGTGTTGGCTGCTGCAACTCCAAGGAACGAAAGTACAAAAAACAGGACGGTTTTAGCATATCCAATACAATTCTCAAAATGGCCAAGAAACGAGCAATAGTGGATGCAGTCTTATCCGCCACTCGCTCATCTGGGATCTTCTCACAAGATATCGAGGACTTCAAAGAATATGAAGCTTCCCCTCCACTCCGTGCCCTTTCAGTTCAAGTAGATCAAATGGTTAGTAAAAAACAGCTAACAGATATCTTTACCCTGGTTAACAATAAGCAGATTCCGATCGAGAAAGCTAAGTCTTTAATGGTAGAGCGATATAAATTTGATGAAAGTAGAAAACTTACATCCTCTCAAGCGGATGATTTCTTAGCTTATCTTAGGAACCTTAGGCAGGCAAATTAAACAATGCTAAGTTTTAAGAAAGTGGCTCACATAAGTGGGCCACTTCTTCAATTTAAAGGAGGCAATCATGATGGAAAACGTAACTATAAATGGAGTTCTGTACAGGTACTGTGAGCAGTTTGACGTAAATCTTACACTGCAATACGAAAACGAGCGCTGGAGTGAATGGCACATTATCAGGGAATTCATGAGCAATGCCCTGGATGCAGTTGGTGGTCAGATAGACGACTTTAGCCTTACTGAGGAAGATGGGTTTATTCACATCCACGACCATGGGAACGGATACCCAATTAACTATGCTAAAAGAATTGGAGCAAGTTCCAAGAAGAATGAGGAGCAATCTATAGGCCAGTTTGGGGAAGGGACTAAAATGGCAATATTAACCTGCTTAAGAAAAGGAATTTCTGTTAGATTGGCTAGTCAAAACTGGCTCATTATTCCAACATCAATGCCCGTTGAAGATGACTTAGATGTGTTGTTTTTCGATATTTATCAGTCAGATCAAAGTATCCAGGGCTCTCTTGTCAGTATTGAGGCCATCCCAGAAATTAAAGTCATACTCAAGAACAAAGGGCAATATTTCCTTCAATTCAGCCCCCTATCCCCACTGTATGGTTCCATGAACCAAGGCATTTACCCAAGCCAGGGTAAGACAAAACTCTATAACAAGGGCGTTTATATCAAAGATATCGATGCTTTATACACATACGGGATCTCTATCAGTCAACTTAACCGCGACAGGGATCTAATCGATGAAGAAAAGTTAAGCCAAAGGATCAGCGACATCTTGAATAATGCGGATAACCCCTCAGTAATTCAAAGTTACTTCGAAGAAAGCAGTCGCATTGCAAACGGGGTGAGTTTAAGCAATTACAAAGAATTAAAATACTCTCTTTATCCTGACTTAGAGGTTAGGCAGACTTGGGTTAATACGTTCTACTCCCTATTTGGCAGCAAAGCCATAATCTCGACCAGTGATTTAGCTTCAAGGGAAGCTGAATGCTTAGGTCATACCCCTATTCGATTAGAATACTACGGGAGAACACTAGCAGATTTCATTGGAATCCCCAAAGATATACACGTGATCTCAGATGATTATGAGTTTACCTGGACAGATGATCTCAATGACCACGAGGAAAAACGGCTCTCGTTATTTAACCAAGTGACTGAACTTCTTGATCTGCAATATCCAGAAACTGTTAGGGTCTTTGACACCTATGCTAAAAGCGAGAACGTTGTTGGTCTCTATAATCATGATAAGGATGAGATCTATTTAAAGCGGGAGCGTTTAAGCGGCAACCTTGAAGAAGCCTTGGGAACCTTTATCCATGAACTCAACCATAAGTCTACAGGAGCAGACGATACCGACAGAAAGTTTGCGGATGGTCTTTCTTCCTTAACGACAAGACTTGTTCTTCGGCTCATTAAGACTGTAGGTATACCCACAACCCTTAAACTAACCGACAGGGGTTTTAAGCTGCCAAAAAGCTTCAGTTATCAGGCTGATAAGCTAATGAGCCATATCACTGCCATCGGAAATCAGATTATGATTCAGACCAACGGGCACATACTGAGCTCAAAACTAAGTGGGTTAAATTTAAAAGCCCATTGTTCTGAGAGACCAGTTACCTTCTATAAAGGAAACTTTTATATCAATATTCCAAACTCTATCAGACAGTTTCTTCCGGAAGAGGTTTCCTTTAATGTGACGATCAACGCAGAACAAATCTAATATGGAGGCCACACGTTATCGTGATGGCCTCCATTATATTTTAGAACCAATATATTAAAGGGGGAAATAAAAATGCTAGCAACTAAATTTGGATCCTTCACCAAAATGGATCAAGGAACTTCATTGAACGACGAACAAATTTACAGAGCAGCCCCAAGTGTATTTGCGGGGGGAAAACATTCTTCACGTTCAGAGAGATACACGTACATTCCCACAATTGAAGTCCTAAATGGTTTAAGGGCCGAAGGCTTCCTACCTTTCTCTGTCTGTCAGTCTAAAACTCGTATCGAGGGTAAGGCTGACTTCACGAAACACATGATCAGACTCAGGCGGCAGGATCAAATCTTAGCCCCAGAAGCTAATGAAATAGTTCTTTGTAATTCCCACGATGGAACGTCAAGCTATCAAATGCTCTGTGGCTTGTTTCGGTTCGTGTGTGCTAACGGTCTTTTAATTGGGAACACAGTGGAGGATATTAGGGTTCAGCACCGCGGAAATATAGTAGATAATGTGATCGATGCAGCCTATACCATTGTCGATCAGTTTCAAATTGCTAATGAAAGCATGGGAACAATGAAGGAGATCCAGCTATCACGTCCAGAAGAGGAAATATTTGCTCGGTCTGCCCTTGCACTAAAATATGGCGAAGAGTCACCAGTATCGCCAAGACAGATCCTACTGCCAAAGAGACTCGATGATGGCAAGAGTGATCTCTGGACGAAATTTAACGTGGTCCAGGAAAACCTGATGCGAGGTGGACAACGAGGCCATGCCTCCTCAGGGAAAAGGGTTACAACTCGGCCCGTCCAATCAATCGACAATAACATTAAGTTAAATAGGGCACTTTGGATACTAGCGGACGAGATGGCCCGGTTGAAGGCCTAAATTCCCTATTTAGAAAGGAGGTCACCCAAATTGAACCGCACAATCCCCATCTTAGTCATCGCCGACGAAACTGGCGAATTAAACCGACACTATGAAGATTGCCCTGTATGTAACGGACGCCACTCAGTTAAAGTATACGTAGCCAGCTTCAAGACCTGGTGTTATGAGGAAAGGACCTGCCAGTCCTGTTCCTTCTTCGATAAGACAATTCACCGTAAAAACTCTATAGCAAAAATGGAGGCATCACCTAAACGTGACAGCCTCCATTAATTTATTCCATCCTCAATTTGCTTGAGTGTTCGCTGATCATCCTACAAATGTTTAGCATCAATCTGAGCTCATCCGTATCTTTATTCTTCGCTACGGATATTAGTTCATTGATTAAACTGTTAGGTTCAACATGAACTTCTTCCTGAAGAAGGTAATCGACTGTGACCCCTAAGGAGTTAGCAATACTTACCACTGTTTCTAAGCTGGGATTCTTCTCTGTTCGCTCAACTTGACCTATGTATGACTCATTTACTCCTGCAGCCTCGGCAAGTTGTTCCTGAGTAAGTCTGAGTTTAGTCCTCTCTTCTCTAATTCGCTTACCTAAATACTCAAAAACCATCTTCACTGCCCCTTCCGTTTACCACTATATGGTATTTGCAGAGGGGCTTGAAGGTGCTATTTGTATTATTTATGTTGACTATTGGTATTATTAAATGTTAGTATTTTCCTGAACGCAAAATGAGGAGGAAAAAAATGAAAACTATTAGAATGAAGGGAAATTACTCAAATCTGTTCCTAACGCTAATTGCCATGTTGATCCTCGTAGGTTGCTCTAATTCATCTCCTACAAATAGTTCACCCATTGAAAAACAAACAGCTGAAGATGTAGTCAAAAACTATATTATTGCAAGTGCAAACGATGATGCAGATAAAATTTCTAAGACAATATTAAATCCTGACCTTTACGCAGAAAAACTTAAAGGATTAACTAAAAGTAGTAAACAACGAACGGTGGAATTTACAAGAAACGCTGCAAGAAATCAGGATGTACCAATAGGCAAATATGTAATCGTAGATTTTCTTGTTCAAGGTCAAGCTACTCCTAAACAGATATACCTAAAAAACACAGATCAAGGTTTTAAGGTAGATCTTGTACGTTATTGGGGTTTCTCACCTGTATCATTTGCTCAGTTTAAGGCTGAAAAATCTACCACTGGGGTAAAGTTTTATATTTGGGCAGAACTTGACGATTATTTTAATTATGAATTTAGCGGTAAAGACAATCAATATTATTCTATAAAGATATCAGACTCGGAAAATAAGCATACATCTCTACATGCTTATCTATCTAAGGATGACTTAAGATGCAATGAAGCATATGATGTTTTAAAAGATGGAAAGTCACATCAAATGGTAGTTAACCTTAAGTATCCGACCCAGAGAAAAAATAGTTCCGATGGTGTATTGGTAGACAAAGTACTTACAATAGGCGATTGGTTAGATGTTCCATCTTCTGAACGAGTTGATGGAAAATAATAAAGATTATTAGGCCAAGCATACTAAGAGCTCGTGAAAGCAAGCGAAAGTAACCAATGAGAAAAGACCCTTGCAATTGCAGGGGTCTTTTGAACTATTTAACAATATTTTATTCCTTGAAGGAGACGCGTACTACTATACAGCCTCCCATTTCCATTACTTATTTCACATCAGCACAGTAGCAGCACTGACTCCGAGTATCAAAAGCCGATAATCGCTTGTTATGGCCTGCACCAGTATCGATACCGATCCGATCCCGGCTAATAAATATTTCCCCCTTGCCTGTAAATGCGACAGTCGGGTTATGGCCAAATACGACTATCTTACTTGTTGCTCCAGATAGATCCGAAGCATTTAAGAAGTCGTGTCTAATCCATAGGAAATCCTGTTCTGTTTGGTCTTCAATTTTCCTCGTAGGGTTAACCCCCGCGTGTACAAAGAAGTACTTATCACTCTCAACATATAGGGGTAGGCCCGCGAAATATTCCATGTGACTCTTCATAACCGTTTTACTTTTGTACGAATCGAGAGTTCTCTGTCCACCATTGACTAGCCACTCTGTTTTTATATTGCTTAGAATAGTAAAACCTTGAACACCCTTGTCACCATTCCAAAGGGATTAAAAAATTAGCCGCATAGAGCGGTATATTTTAAAAGCGTATTTTAAATAGGTGACAAGACTTTGTTTGGGCATCTACGAGTGGTTGACTCTCATTCCACGCTCCTAGATGCTTATTCAACGTCAGTGCTTTAGACAAACCGACAAAGGTTCACATCCCACTTCCAGCCAGTCTAAGATTTCCTTATAAATTATCAAACTGGATAAGTTCGTGAATTGTGGCATTGGCATGCTCTCGCGAGAGGCCCATTTGCAACAACAATTGAATGTAGTTGTTAAGACTAGCTTGTTGATAAGGATGTGGATGCCCGTTGCAGAGGCTGAAATTGAGCAGAATGCCCACCATTCGACGCATCAACAGCTCAGCCTCCTGAATCCGATTAGTGGCCTGCAATAGTGTCGCCAAATTGTTAATATCGGTTGCAACGGCTGGATGGTTCTCTCCTAAGCTCTGTTCATCAATGGCCAGCGCCCGTCGCATCAACAGCTCAGCCTCCTGCACCCCATTCGTGGCCTTCAACAGTGTCGCCAAATTGTTGAGGCGGATGGCGACGTCAGGATGGTTCTCTCCTAAGCTCTGCTCATCAATGACCAGCGCCTGTCGCATCAACGGCTCAGCCTCCTGCACCCGATTAGTGGCCAGCAACAGTGCCGCTAAATTATTAATATGGATAGCCACAGTAGGGTGGTTCTCTCCATAGTACTGCTTATTAATGGCCAGCGCCCGTCTCATCAGCTGCTCGGCCTCCATCAAACGATTGGTGTCCTGTAACAGTTGCGCTAAATTATTGAAATGGTTGGCCACTTTAGGGTGGTTCTCTCCATACCTCTGCTCATCAATGGCCAGCGCTCGATGAATCAGCTGCTCGGCGTCCTTCAGCCGATTGGTGGCCTTTAATAGTCCCGCTAGATTGCTAAGAACTATGGCAACGCTAGGATGGTTCTCTCCTAAGCCCTGCTCATCAATGGCCAGCGCCCGTCGCAACAGCTGCTCGGCCTCCTTCAACCGATTGGTGTCCAGGAACATTCCCGCCAAACAGGTGAGGTCTACGGCGACTTTAGGGTGGTTCTCTCCATAGTACTGCTCATCGATGGCCAGCGCTTGGCGCATGAGCGGCTCAGCCTCCTTCAACCGATTGGTCGCTCGCAATAGTTGTGCCAAATTGCTAAGACGGATGGCCACTTTAGGGTTGTTTTCTTCATAGCTCTGCTCATCGATGGCCAACGCGCGTCTCATCAACGGTTCAGCCTGGGCATAAAGTGCCTTGGAATAGAAGAAAGTACCAAGTTGGTTCATCAACCGATTTGTGGGCTCGTTGATTTGAGCTTTGTCGGCAAAATGCACGCACGTTTGGGCGTGAGGTGCCAGAGGGTCCAGCGTGGACCACGAGCGTACGTCTTCCGGGTCGCCGACAAAGGCTTTATCTATCCAATCCATGGCTCCCGTTAGTTCATGGTGCTCCCCATCACCCTGTAAACTTCGACGGGTTACATCCTGCACCAAGCGATGAACGGAAAATGTGGGCACGTCATCGGCGCGTGTCACTAGGGAGAATGTCTCTAGGTCGGCAAGTGCATCGAAGAGCTCAGTTGGGAGTTCTGAGATTCCATACTTCCCTGAATCGTCTAAGGAAGAGACTTCGATTGTGACGTCCAGCAACGTTTCAGGAATCGGATCCGGGGAGAACCATGCCAACCGGTTTAGTAATCGACGAGCGGGTTCCGAGAGTTGATCGAATGAGGTCTGCCACGTTACCGCCACGCTCAATGGGTATTGCATTAACCGCTCGTTAAACCACATCAGCACTCGGTCATGCTGGGTCTGCCATTGTTCGAGGTATTGGGCAAAGGACATCCGTTTTGTCTCGATCATAGCTCCGGCCTGTTCCAACGCTAGGGCAAGCTTGCCAAGTGTCACCGCCAGCTTGTGAGCCTGTGAGGCGTCATCTGCCTGTTTTCGTCGCCGATTCGCAGTGCGTTCAAGCAGGAAGCTCTCTGCATCCGCTTCGGTTAAGACATCCAATGCAAGGCTCTCTACAGCCCCTGACCAGCGGCTAATCCGCGAGGTGATGAGTACTTGCCCGGCGCTGGAGAGTTGACCCAATATGTTCTCCACCGCTTGTGCGGCTTGCTCTGTGTCCACGTTGTCTAATATTAATAACCAGCCAGGATGCTGCTGTAGCCAATGTAACGTTGCAGCAACCTGTACATCGAGTTCTTTAGTATCCTTCTCCTCAAGATCGAGCACACTTGGCCTGCAGAGTGCTCCAAGGTTAGCCTTGAGGCCATCTGGAGAATCAGCTCGCACGAAGAGTAAGGCAGTGTAATCTTCGAAGTGTTTGTGGGCGAACTCTAAAGCCACACGTGTCTTTCCAATCCCACCCAAGCCATGGACGGAGGCAACTGTAGCACTGGCTGTAATAGCTGCCACACGCTGGTGCCCGCAATACTCTGCTTGTGACAGCATAGTGTGAATTTTCTCTAGGAATCCCTCGCGTCCTTTAAATAGCGTGCCGAGAGTTTTATATGGCAAATTGTTCACCTTGTGATTTAGTTCCAGGCACAGGTCGTGGAAAACTTCTCGAACAAGCTGATGCCAGCCGTCAAAGTTCGTCCTATGTTCGCCGGAGTCGTAAATGTGCTGTACATGAGCCTGCTGAAGCCGAGCGTCGTCGTCACTCTGGCGAATTGGCCAACCGAAGTCGCGCGGAGCCTCAGGTTTGGCGAAATAGACCAATACCTCCTTCTTAAAGTAGCGGGCAAGTCGGTATTCCCACTGGGTGTAAGACCAACCTGAAAACGTCGCGGAGTCAGTTTTTCCAAGGGTCTGGAGAAGGGATTGCTCATGTTCCTGGGTGGGTCGGGCACCGGATGCCTCACCAACGAGGTGGATGACAAGATCACATTTCCGGACGTAATCTGCGAGGCTCTCCAATAGGATGTGTCCACCTTGCTGAAAATCTTCCTGAACTTTAACTTCATAGGGGTGGCCTTTAAGTGCGCCTAGTTGATTTGCAAGCTTTAGACGATAAGATTTGAACTCGGTGCTAACGCATGATAGAAAGATTTTCATACTTGCTCTCTCCTCCATAACAAACATTCTTCATAGGGGTGAGTCCTTGCTTATTTGAGTGACCTTTCCTCTTCCGTAGGTTAAGCATTACTAGCAACTCCGATAGAAGGCAATTATAGAAAGACCTCAAGCACGTCAGCACAAATCCATTTGCAGTTCTCCCTCAGCCCCTGAAAACCATTCGGTTTGAAGACAAGCAATATTCCGTCCGTTAAGTAATAATGCTAGAAACTCTAAGATTTCATCTGCTTGTAACACTCGTTAGGCCATATCCACCAATTTCCTGTAAAGAACCAAGCATTTTCGGTTTTTCTAACAACAAAAGTAGCCAATTGCGGCTTTGTAAATTAGTGTCCCCTAAGCCGCAGATTCGAAGCGTATTAAAGACTTAGTTAAGCTAAAACAGTTTAGCTCCCACAGGAACCAAGCACTCAGGCCCATTATTCTTAACTGAATTCACCAACTCAGAAACCTCATAGGCAATCATGGACTCCGCTGGGTAAGGCACTAACAAACTCTTAAGATACCCCGCGTCCACAATACTCTGATCCAACCAGGCACGCTCAGCATCTCGCGACAAGATGACAGGCATGCGATCATGGATCCCCGCCATTAGCTCATTATGAGTAGTCGTTATTATGGTGCATGAATTAACTATATCGCCATCGGGTGACTTCCACGTGTCCCAAGGGCCAGCGAACCCGAAGAGCTCTTTATTCTTTAGAGTTATTCTGTAAGGTCGTTTGGTGCGCCCCTCTTTCTTCCGATCATAGAACCCATCTGCTACTATAAGGCAACGCTTTCGTTGGAGTCTATGCTTGCACCTTGGCTTATCATCTACAGTTTCTGTCCTGGCATTGATCATTTTATGGCCGATAGCTGGGTTTATGACAGGGACATTTTGAGTCGGGGCAACGTTGTAGTTAGGTTTTAGGTGTATTGGTTCAGCTTTAAATCGTTCTCTAATATCCTCAATATCAATAAAAGTAAAGCGTCCGCACATGCTAGCTCTTCTAAATTTAATCTTAAGACCATTATAGCCTAGTCATCTACTGAAGTAACTGAAGGACTGAAGGGTTTATCGGTAACTCTTTATAATAATAAAAAAATTTATTCTTGAAAAGTTACTGTTTTATCCTTCAGTTGGTGATTATCCTTCAGTAACCTAAGAGCCCCCCTGGCGAGAAGCTAGTTCAATATGGGCAAAAATGGGCTTAATAAATAAGATTGCAATCCGTAAGAGCTAGAACCAAAGATCCAATAGAACTATCTTAACGTTAGGATACTTACTCCTGACATTATCTACGTTACGCTTATCAGGGGAATAGTAAAATACATACTTATGTAGAGCTCCAGTCTGAGCTCTTACCCTAATGCAATCCTTTTTTAATTTATCATTACTGCTCGGACTCACAGCTGAAAATGTTTCAGCAATAACTACCTCGTCTTTTGAGACTACATCGTAGCCAGGGGATGTTCCCAAGTTAAGAATAAATGGTGCATGTTCTGGGTGCGTCTCTAGAAGATATTCCGTAGCCATTAGCGATGTCAGATATGTAAATGTTTGGTTCAACTGCTCAACTAAGTTTAATGCTCGATCTTCCAAGGGATCCTGCCCGAATTCATGAAATCGAATCTCATGGAAAAGGTCAATTCCTTTTTTGTGCTCAAGTAATTCCTTTAATTTTGTTGTTGTACTTTCGGCAGTTTCCAAGATGCTTAGTTTTAATTTGGCTAATTCCTCGGCATTATTGATTTGTACTTGTTTGCTCAATTTTTCTCCTCCAAAAAATTGTAATAAATTAGGTTAGCAATTGTTGATCCAGATACTCTAGGAATTCCGTTGCCTGCTTTAAAACATCCTCAAAGACGATTGCAAATGGTCTTTCACCCAAATGAAAGTAGGTAGCCCCCCTCTGATAGTCTTTTCCCTTCCTATGACCGGCCCCGTTTCTCAAATCCTGTAAAGACCTGAGAAATTTAATATGCTCCTCTGACCCAATCAACCCCATCTCTTGAAACCAAAGAGATAATTTGTTAATACCTTTTGAATTCTTGGGGACTTCCCCTAGTATCTGTGCCTGAATCTCCTCTTCGTTAAGGGAATCAACTAGAACTTTTGTGAGGGCCATGGATTGCTGATCGAACTCAGATTGGTCATTTGAGACTGGAACCCTCAGCACTTTGAAGTTATGCTCATCATCTTCAGATAGTGGCTTGAATAGAAGCCACCCAAATTTCTTTGACCACTTCTCTTGAAAGATATTAAACTGGTGCTTAAAAAGTAGATCAGCCTTTTCTGGATTAGTAAACTCGGCCAGGAAGCTCCGCTTCCAGTTCACATCACTAATTGTACCTTCTGGTGGTACGTTGTAACTCTTCCAATACCCACGCTCTTCAGCAGGCAGGTCCCGACCAAGGTCACCCAAGAACACTATTATGTACTTTCCATGGTTGTTATCCATTTGCAGGCCCCATAATGTACCGCAACTGAGGTAACCATCTTCTACGGAGTACATCTCTGGTTTGGAGTAGTATTTCGTTAAAACATCCCTCCTAAAGTACACAGGTGTTAAATAATGTGGAGCGTGTGGATTCTTGCCGAAGTAGTTCGATAACTTATCTTCGTTGCAGGTGTACAGTTTGGGGTCCCCGTTACCGTCTATGCCGATAATAAAGTCCTCGTAGTCCGCCTCTGCCTCGAAAGGCCAAATCCCACTTTTCTCCTTAGGCATTCCCTGGATTAGTTTCTTCCCTTCCAACCGAGATAAAGTTGGTTTATCATCTTTATAAGAGACTCCCGGTTCATCGATGTAGCGAAAATAATGTAAGTTTCCTTCTTTTACAACCTTTCGAATCTCGCTCAGGCCCAGGTTAGTAAGAGTCTTGTCTGAGTATCGATCGATGGAGAAGTAGATTGCCAAATGCATCTCCTTAATGGCAAGGAATTGCTTTAGAGGCTTTAACTTAATCTGTACCCGATCTTCCTCGATAAGTATATAATCCTCTTCGGCCCCACTTTTATTGATCTTCACAAACTTATTAAAAGACTTATCATAATAAAGATTGTGAAAAAGCCGAAACTCTTCGGACACCTCTACATAGTTCTTTTTAATGCCATGGAATTCACGGCAGTGAATAAGCGGTTCTATCCCGTCGTCGTTTCCGAACCTATGATAAGTTATCTGGCTTTCAACTTCGTGGCCAAAGTACTCAGTGCAACCCGGCATACCATTACCCATGCGTAAATCCCACGACTCGTTGTTTAAAGCCTCTTCTACCATAGTGTTTTGAATGAGGGCACTGAAAAAATACGTTTCTCCCCAGTCCCCCTTATTAATGCAGTAAACCGTTACCCACTGTTCCTGCCCGACTTTCTTCTGTATGTAATCCATCCAATCCCGGAAAAGAATATCTCCCGGTATGTTGTTCTGTTTGTACATAATTGCTAACTCCTCCTATTCCCCCGAGTTTACCTGTAAAGATTCAGATATCCAAGTAAACTTAAGCCAGGATTTAAAACCTACTTTCATAATAAAATATGCATCAGCCTCCATCGTCAATTGGCATTTTTCGGAGCTCAATACATTCACTACTGGCTACCACCTTTAAATTCTACATAACTTATTTCTGTTAGGCTTAAAGCATTTACTTTGCCGCACTATCTTTAAACCTTACCCCGGCGAAATACTCCCCCCGCTAGAACGTGCGACCTGCCAGGAAGGGAATTTACTAGTTTTGATAAAGTACCCTGGTCCCCAGACTTAACTTACTCTTCCTTAGGCGGTTCAAGAAAAGGTAGTCTGGCATATTCAGCTTTGTTCTGTAGATTTATATCCGAGGTAACTAGAATCACAACAGAGTTTGGGTACCCCTTCATTATCTCCATGAAAGATGCCAGTAGCCTATCGTCTTTATTGTCTTCTTGTAACCAGGAAAAAGTTTTTTCAAATTCAGGTTCCACTGCCAATGCCCTTATCATGCTTACATTCTTTTTAAGGGTTACACCTTCTGTAAGTCTTCCACGTCTTCTGTATTCTTTGATAGATCTAATAATAGACTGAGCCTTGTTTCTAACCTCTTCGTTCCTACCAACCATTTTTAGTTGGTCTAATTCGGATAATACCGATGGGGTAAGTATTATCTCAAACTTAACTGCATCTTCAAAAGTCCACTTATCTAAATGTGGGTTAATAAGTATTGCATTCGTGTCAGGCACAAAGATATGACCGCCATCGTTGTTACTATATAAATTCTTCACTAACTCAAACTGTTTATCCAAATTCCCATGTACTTTTTCAAAAACTTCCGTTGTCGAGGAGTCCCACACTTGCCGATTCTGTTCTATACAGGAAAGCACTTCACCTTTGCATTCTTTAAAAGTCCGTTGGTATTCGGAAGGTAATTCAGATATCAGGGTTTCCATTAGCTCCGCAAGGCAACTATATTCTTTATATAAGCGTGCTTGAATCTGCTGGCCTTGGTGATCTATTTTAACCCACTCGTAACTACTAAATCCGATTACACCCTCAATTTGCCCACAGTACCTAATTTGTGAGTGATGCAAAAGGAAATCCTCAGCTAAGTTTTTGATTTTACCTAAATCCACTGCAATCTGTTCAACAACTGTATTCATTTGTACTCCCTCATTGCTTTCAGTTTTTCGTCCAATGTATTTCACCTGACGTCCTAGCCAGATGGCAAATGATAAGACTTATAGTCAGCTAACTCCTTACTAGAAAACATCATTGGTCTAAAATAGATATAATCACATAATTAATTGGTACTCTCCAGGATGAAACTCTTTCAAGAACACGTAATTCTTCTCGGACATTTTGTAGAGCTATTTCCTTCCTGAGATACGGGGACCATATCTGCCATAGGAGTACCAAAATCTTTCCATACGTCCCCATATTTCTGTCACACCCATGTGTCAACTTCATGTTTACTTCTTGTTCCACCTGTAGCTTTAAATGCTTCAATAATTGCCTCGGGTTGCGTCATTTTCATTCTCCTCTCTAGGGCTCGTATATCTTCAAGTTCATTCCATTATTCGCCATTCTTATATGCTAATTCTTGGTAAGTTTCTAAATTCCTCCATCTTGGTATGACAAATATTCTAAGAAAAAAGACGCTTATTCAAGCGTCTGATCTTGCACTAAATTAAGTTCTCGGCCTACATCCAATTGCCTTATTCCATTTGGGGATATTCATCATATGTCCGGCCTTCAAGTAATCTTCCATTCTTTTTTTTGTTTGTTCCACCCCATTGTTTAAAGAAAAATGGAACCCCAGTTTCTTTCGCATTATCCCTAAGGCTAATCACCCATTCTTCTTCCATAGGGCGACAATAGTGACCAGATTCTCCGCCAACTATAATCCAATCGATGCCATTGAGATCTAAACCACTCAAATCGGATAGTAAGGGTTCCGCAGATATAAATTTCACTTGAGCATTGGTACTCTTTAATTGCTCAGCCCTATACAAATAATCACTGCTTTCAATTGAAACGCCCATCCAAATATTATTAGTCCAGTTGATTCGATTTGATAAAGCCTGGAGGCGTTCAGGTCTTTTTGTTAACACTTGAAATGTATGCCAAGAGGCCTTATTCATAGTATCAAATATGCTAAGTATTATCTCATCCTTCAGGACTTCATGAAATAGATCAGACATTGAATTTACGAAGACCTTTCTTGGTGCTTTCCATTTTACAGGCGCTGTTATTAAGTCTTCATGAATCGTCACGTTGAATCCATTTGTATATCTGGGGTTATGCATTGCCTCAAGCCTTTTAGCAAAAGTGGCTGCATAACAGTTTTGGCATCCAGCCGAAACCTTAGTACAACCTGTTACCGGATTCCATGAACACTCGGTCCATTCGATTTTAGTTTTATTAGCCACTTTTTACACCAACATTTCTGTTTTGATTTTATAATTTCTGTCGTTGGTAATATTCTCTCTAATTTTTTTATTTGGTTCTACGATAATTTCGATTAAACCCTTTTTATCTAGGACTTTTAAGGCCCCTTTGACCTCTTCAAACGAATATGGGGTAACTTGATATACCAAACTCATATTGAATGCGTCAAGTTCTTGCAACAAAGAGGCGATTGTCCAAGTCTTATCTAGATAACTTCGGTTATTTCGGAAACGCCGTTTTATTAAATCAATAATTGCCTCATCGAGAAAATCCTCTCTATGGAAAAGTGAAATTTGTAATAGATCCTTACTGTCAAATCCTAATTGTATGTTATTCGTATTGCTGTGTTTTAACATGACCTTTTTCATTTCTATAATTGCCTTGTGGTTTTTTGTGATAAATACTATGTGGTGACTTATTTTTTCTTTATCATCAGCCTCAAAACTGAAAGGTAATACAAATAACTTGTAACCAGAGTAATCCGATTTACCCATCACATTACAAAGGTTCTTGGAAAACAATTCGACTATTTTTTGTGTCTTTTGCTTTTGATTCATTTGCCTATTATCTACCACTTTTTCAACTTCAGGTAACTGATCGCCGAATATTGGTTCAAAATAGCATAACCGTGATTCCTTAGGCATGTCCATCAAAAAACGGTTTGAGTTAAAAAACAGCACACAGTCCGAACCAATATTTTCCACCAGCGCCCAGGTCTGTTCAGCAGAAACATCCTTATACCCCCAAGGATCAATAAAAGAGAAAATGGGAACCTTTTTGTTCAAATGGACTTCTATATCAACTTTACCAGCTTTTTTATTAGTAATAACGGGATCATAATTAAGCTTAGATCGTACATCATGATCTGATACCAGACTTTTTAACTTCTCGATGTATTCACTATTTTCGTCGTTAAATACAATTCTTAACTTATTACGTATGTCATCAGATTTAAAGTTATTAACCATGTCTAATAGAGCTAAGGGAGTAGATGGTTCTCCATCATCAAACTTTCCTGGACCACAGAATAAATCAATATAAATGATTTCACGCGCATTTTGTCCAACAGAATTGTTGATTATTGAAAAGTACGCCTTGAAAAAATCCGTTACTATTAAAGTTTTTATCCTCGATTTGTCTTTCTGCTGTCCAAAGAAGTTATCTGTTGTTGACAATTCTAAGCCCCCTTATCATCTCTTCAGGTCCCTGTTAATCTTTCCCCCATGAAGCCGATTTTCCAGTTCCCGCCCTCGTAGTGATGTGGATTAATCCTACTTCTCTTATTTTCGACCTGTTAACAGCCTAAAGAATTCTAACTGAGTCATTTCACTCTCCTTGCTACTGCTCGTTGATCTATATGAACTTGCATGTCTTCATGGTATTCCATTATTCACCATTCTTATATGCTAATTCTCGGTAAGTTTCTATATTCCTCCAATTTGATAAGACAAATATTTACCAAGAAAAAAGACGCTTTATTCAAGCGTCTAATAAATTAAGCTCTCGTCCCACATCCACGATTTCTGGGTTATCCAGAAACTTTACAAATACATCGTTTCCGATGCTTTCAAGGCAGTCTCGAACCCTTCTTCAAGGGTTTTATTGAGTGATTTTCAGACGGCGTATGTTAGTATTGTATTGTACAATTACATTTCAGCTAGTTTCTTTCTAAAAGCCGGGTGTATATCGAACGTACTAGTACTTGGACTGACAAATTTCTCTTCTATACTTGTTAGATATTTAGTCCTTACGCCCAGTTTAAGAATGACCTTTCTAAGAAACCCTGCAAGAAATAAAAACTTAATAAGATCATCTTGTCCTAGGTGTTTGTTAGAAATTTTATTATAAATTTTCTGCTCATCACTTAAATTACTATAGTGTGTAACCAAATCCGCATATGACAATTGCCAATTCTGACATGCTCCTGAAAAGGATAATATACAATTTTCTAAGTTTTCATATGTCTTTGAATACTCACCGACTAGATCCCGTACTTTCCAGTTCGAATACTCCCTCTCCGCTATATGTACTGCATCCTGTAAAACTGGTAATTTCTCGCTCTGGCTTTTTTCTATAATATGTCTACAAAATTGTAAAAACTCCCTAGGCCTTGAAAACGTCCTTTCTGTTATATAGGTTGTAAGATATTTGCCCGGTACTTGTCCATAATTCAATCTCAAGGGATAAAAATAAGACCACTTGTTGTCAAATGCAAGTAATGAATCATTTAACTCTTCTTTAAAATATGTCGCTATCCTAGTAGCTAATAATTTTCTTAGGCTGAAGTTATTATCGTCTTTCCACTTTATTCTTAAAATTTCGTTTTCTGAATCAAATAAATCACTTCCTTTTGCTATTTCATCGTAGATGTCATCTCTTAAGAAAGTAATAATCTTTAAATTATTAAAATCTCGTTTAAGCTGTCTCATTGAAAGGATTAAACCTCTTAACCAGCTATTCATTTGATTGCTATTAATCCATGGTTCGTCAAGGTTATCAATAAGAACATAGAAATTGTTATTTTTAATTATTTCTAATAAGGCGGACTTTATTTCTTCAGCTTCTGGTGAGGTTATTTCCTTGAACCCTGTAAAATCTAGATCTATCTCGGGTTCGACAGTCCAAAACCGTTTTAGGCACATGAAAAAATTTCAAATCCTTCAACCATGCGGGTTAAAAGACTTATCCACAAGTGGATAAGTCAAAAGTGTGTAGGCACACGAATCTGTGGATAACTTCAAATAAATACTGACATTCTATTGATTAATGTAGGTGCGCAATGATATAATAGTACTATGTATATTCGTGTAAGTTCCCGCAAAAACAAAGATAATAAGGTCGTTAAATATGTTCAGTTGGCTCATAACGTTCGAAATCCGAAGACGGGTACACCGCAGGCAGAGGTGATTCATAGTTTCGGACGGATGGATGAACTGGATATGGATGCACTTAAGCGTCTGGCTCGGAGTATCCAGCGTTTTCTGGGCGAAGAGCCAACACTTTTCGATGGCAAAACGCCGGAGTTGAAGTTTTTATCCAGTCGGCCTATGGGTGGAGTTTGGTTCCTAGATGGACTTTGGAAGCGCATTGGGATCGATAAACTGCTGGAAAAGCGTCTCAAGAACCGTGAGTTTCGGACGGAGATGGAACGGGTTATCTTGGCGATGGTCACTAATAGAGCCTTGGCCCCCTCCAGTAAACTTGGGCTGGAAGAATGGATCTCTAAGAAAGTCATGATTCCAGGACTGAATGATCTCGATGTCCAGCACTGCTACAGAGCGATGGATTTCCTTTTAGAATCGGAAGAAGAGATTCAGCACGAAGTTTTCAATGCCGTCGCCGATCTTTTCAACTTAGAGGTTGATCTTCTATTCTTTGATACAACGTCCACGTATTTTGAGATGGATGAATGGGATGATGAAGACTTTAAGTTACAAGGGCATTCAAAAGACAGTCGGCCCGATCTCCCTCAAATAGTGATTGGTTTAGCAGTGACGCGAGACGGTATTCCTATACGATGTTGGTCTTGGCCTGGAAACACCTCCGATATGACGGTCATTCCAGAGGTTAAGCGAGACTTAACCGGTTGGAAGCTTGGTCGCGTAATTACTGTAGCAGATAGAGGTTTTTCATCCGAGGGAAACCTGCGCGTTCTCCAAGAGGCGGGCGGACACTATATTGTAGGGGAACGAATGACAGCTGGTAAACCCATCGTTGAAAAGGCACTAGCTCATCCTGGGCGATTCCGATCTGTGCGCGAGAATCTTGAAGTCAAGGAAGTCATTGTAGGCGACGGAGAAGCCCGCGTTCGTTATGTGCTTGTCCGCAATCCTGCAGAGGCTCGACGTGATGCTGCAAGACGTGAAAAGCATCTGGAGAAACTCAAAGCGGAACTTGCTAAGCTTAAAGAACTGAATGGAAGCGCCCATTCCAAAGCCCATTGCCGTCTTAACAGTCACATCACGTACAAGAAGTATCTCAAGATGGACTCTAAGGGTAATTTTAAGATCAATAACCAAGTCGTTAAAGAGATGGAACACTTGGATGGAAAATATCTAATCCGTTCGTCGGATGACACCCTTTCCGTAGAAGACATCGCTTTAGGCTACAAGCAACTGCTTGAAGTCGAACGAGCGTTTCGCACATTGAAAACAACGCTTGAACTACGGCCTGTCTATCATAGAAAAGAAGAAAGAATCCGGGCCCATGTTCTACTGTGTTGGTTATCCCTTCTCCTCGTTAGAATCGCAGAGGTTAACACCCTGCAAACATGGCCCCAATTACGTTCAGAACTGGAAAATATGCATCTAATCGAATACGAATCGACGGACGGAAAGGTCTACCAAAGGACGGAGATAAACGAAGCTCAAAAGAGAATTCTTTTTTTGCTTAAAATCCCGGAACCCGCTAAAATACTGGATATTTCCCTTTTTCAGAGGTCAAAAATGTAGACACACGGCAATTTATCCACAAGTGCCTCTAGCCCTTGTGTCACAAGGTTTTGAGGCACTTCTCGTGGCTACAGACTGTCGAACCCGAGTTTGAGCAACTTTCTCTTTATTTTTCGCGGAGCTACGAAAACAAAACTAAGTGGTTATGATGACGTCAAAAAGTGACTGAAATCATAACCACCTAACACATACTCAGATATCTCTTAAACCCTTAAAAACACAGTGTTTATCCGATGACTAAGCGCCACTAAAACTTCACAGGTAAGCTTCCTAACGCCCTTTTAGCCCTACTCCCACTCAGGAAATCTTAACTTTTACTAAACAATTTTGTTTAAGTTTTGTGCTTTTCCATTGTACCTGTTTTCCACATTATTCGACACTTGCCGATTTTTTGTTATCAAAATGTTATCAGAACCACTCTGCTATTTCAAGTTTTTCATACCTCTATTCGTACAGCATCAGCTTTTTCTTTGAATTTCTGAGTTTACGTATTTCCTCACGCTCAACTGTCTGAACGCTTTTATCCGGCACAGGCAAGTCTTCTGGTAGTGTGGCCCCCATTTCAATAATAGCTTTGCGTATTTTCTCAGCGACTTCATAGTGCGTGTAATTTGCATCGATGGCAGTTGTTATCTCATCTCGTTTCAGTTTCTCCTCAGTCTGAGAAATTCTGAACAGATTAGCAATCAATTCTGTACTTCCCATATAATCAAGGATTTTTTCATTTTTCTTCAAGCCTTTTTTTGTATGGATGTCTGAGACAGTCATGCCACCATACAAGCCCA
>LADV01000323.1 GCA_000961805.1 Peptococcaceae bacterium BRH_c23
AGTAAAACGAAACGAGGTAATAAAGCTTTAAAAGGTGTTTTATGCGAATGTGCATGGGCTGCATCTGTTACAAGAAATACACGATTATCAGCAACCTATTGGCGTTTGGTAAAACGTTTAGGCAAAAACAAAGCCATAGTAGCTGTAGCTCACTTAATTCTTAGAATAGCCTATCAAATTTTACAAACTAAAACCCCATATCAAGAACTTGGTACACAGTTTATCGAAAATCAGGAGAAGAAGAAAGAACAACGTTTGATTAAGGCACTAGAATCAAAAGGATACCAAATAGTTAAAGCATCATAAACTCCGTTCGTAGCTATAACAGTGTTCTCGGGCATGTTATTGTCTTTTTAGGGGTAGGTGATTTGGAAACAAAGATTTAGAGGGTTTTGAGGGTTTTAATGTTCACTGAAATAACAGTATGAAATGACAGCGCGTAGATTCATTTTCGTAAGAAAACTTGGCTTGTGCCCGCGAAGACACTGTCTTCGCACGAATTAGCCTTCTCGCAGACACTGTCTTCGCACGTATTAGTCAATTCTGTCAGCCTTGGCGCACTCAGAAGCCTTAGTTGCTTTATACTTACCCGAAATTACACTTTTTGATGTATTAGAAATATAGGGACGAAGATAATCCTCGCCCCTTTAATTCCTCAATTTTTAATTGATTGTAGCCATAGTACCTTTTAAAACTCACCACCAACAACCCATTCGCTTTCTAATGGAATATAGGATAATGATTTTTGCAATTCCATTCTGATACGAATTTCTTCTTCAATCGGCTCAAGGTACTCATAAAACATCACGAAGACATCGCCTGGGATACAACTATCTAATCCCGTTCGAAAGGCTTCTGTTTCGGAAAGTACAATACTTATCTTTTGGGGATTCATACCACTTCGAATTGCCTCAGCATAAAGCAATTGGGCAATTTCACCGGGTTTACGCCCCCGCAGATCAGCATCCTCTCGAATAATTAAGCGTTGAAAACCTCTTGCGGCTACCCGACCCACTTCGCGGATTGTCTCATCTGGTCGATCTCCCGGAACCGTAATGCAGCCCACCAGTGATTTCCTTTTAAAATGCTCGAGTGTTTTGATAACTTCTTGAATGCCTGCTGCATTATGTCCATAATCAATAAATACTTGGACACCTTGTAACTCGTAGAGATTTAAGCGTCCCCGATTGTGCTCAGCATCAGAACAGAATTCCTGAAGAGAATTTCGAATAGCCACCGCACTCAATCCCAAAGCCCAGCCCGCAGCGATTGCAGCTAAAGCATTATGGATATTATGCTTGGCTTTCCCTTCCCAAGTCACGGGAATCTGTTTAACTGAACAGATTCTAAAGATTTGAGAGCCTTGGCAAAGTAAAATCGTGCCCCGTCGCATAAAAACAGCGGTCCCACCTTTGGCTAAATGCTTAATAATCTGTATATTTTCTTTTTCAGTACTGAAAAAGATTATTCTCCCTTTAGTCCTTCCTGCCATTTGTACGACATGAGGATCATCTGCATTTAGGACCACGTAACTATGAGGCCTGACTGCCTCTGCAACCAAACTTTTTACATGAGCAATATCTTCGAGGGTCTCTATGCCATACTGGCCCAAATGATCATTAGAAACATTGGTAATCACTGCTACATCTGCATATTCATAGCCTAAGCCAGCCCTTAGAATCCCGCCTCTAGCCGTTTCTAGAACCGCTACTTGTATATCTGGGTGTCTCAAAACAGACCTAGCGCTATCCGGTCCTGTCATGTCTCCTTGTGTCCACAGTTTCTTATTAATGTAAATCCCATCGGTTGAAGCCATGCCAACGACAAGTTGTTGATCTATCAGCATTTTATTTATCATGCGAGTTGTCGTTGTTTTTCCATTCGTTCCACTGATAGCAACTATAGGGATTCGTCCATTTCCCGATGGCATCACTTTTTCGACAATTGCTCTGCCCACATCTCGTGCTTTGCCTACACTTGGAAAATGGTGCATACGAATCCCCGGCGCGGCATTCACTTCAATAATATGCCCGCCCCTTTCACGATAGGACGCCTCAATATCTTCAATGACTAAGTCAATACCTATAACGTCTAAACCAATCAGTTTCGAGGCATAGACTGCCAAATCAATATTATCTAAATGGACGAGATCCGTCACGTCCTCAGCAGTTCCACCTGTACTTATATTTGCACTGTCCCGTAAATAAACCACTTCACCTGGCTCTGGAACAGAGGATATCGTTAAGTTCTTTTGAGTGAGTGTTAAGAGGACTACCGAGTCAACCTTAATTTTAGTTAAGGCTTTCTCATGATCATCTCCACGCAGAGGATCTGCATTAGTTTGGTCTACTAATTCCGCAATCGTGGATATGCCATTCCCTATCACATGGGCCGGGATCCGTTTTGCAGCAGCAATCAATCGATCTCCCACCACAACCAAACGATAATGTTGCCCCTCTATATATTCTTCAATAACGACCCAATCCCCATAAGTTTGAGCGACCTTAAACGCAGCTCTTACTTCCGCCGTGCACGTGATATGGAGTGTAACCCCTTTACCCTGGTTCCCATTCAGGGGCTTGATTACAACGGACGTTTCCATTTCGAGGAACGCCTGAACAGCTTCCTCTTCCGTCCTGACAATATGCCCAAAGGGCACTGGTACCCCGCCCTCGTGCAGTATCCTTTTGGTCATTTCCTTATCACAGGCAATATCCACAGCAATGCATGATGTCTTGTCTGTAATCGTTGCTTGAATACGGCGTTGATTACGTCCATACCCCAACTGTAACAGACTTCCCTCGTTGAGACGATGGACTGGAATCTCCCGCTCCTTACATGCGTCAACAATGACTTGCGTTGAAACTCCTAATTCATAGGCAGCCGTCACTTTCTTAATTTGCTCTACCGCGTGTGCTACATCAAAGGAATCTTGATCTAGAAGCTTCTTAACCAGGGTAAAACCCTGCTTAAACCCTTCTATAGCACCCTCTTTAGCTTCGTAGTTGAAGATAATTTCATACCATCCCGGTTTTTCCAAAATCGCCATAGTCTTACCGTATTTAATAGTTTGACCTGCTAACGTCAAAAGTTCTATAGTCACATGTTCTATGACATGCCCAATAAGAGTCCCCTCTTCTAGGCGTTCTAGGAAACCACCCACTTTACCTCGCGCACAATGGTGCTCTGCCAATGAGGGTAGAGTCTCCACGAGCCGAAAACGAAAGTTCCCCAGTTCATCACTAAATCGCTCAGTCCATTCTTGGAGATCCACAATCGCTCGAATAATTGGGCGATGGCTATATACATTGACCCCCTCGATCGCTTGGACTTCTCTAATCTCCATTTTGTTGTTGTTCCCCCTTAAGATGCATGGATATTTTCCCCATTAGTTTAAACCTTTTTTACAATAGGTATTCCTCAAATATCATCCGTAGGCTAAAGTAAAGAAACCCTGCGTTTTAGATCAAAACTGTAGCCATCGGAAAGTACATGCAAAATTATCGGGCTCAACACTAAAGGTTGACCTGGAGTGGTTTCTGAAACGTTCGTTGTAGTAGAGGGAGACGCATCTACCACAGTGACCGTATTGCTGCCAATTACCAAAACGCGCGCGTCAGACTGCACTAAGATAGCGGTGTCTTCATCAATTCCCACACCAAGAACATAGGGGTTTTGAGAAATTGCCGATAAAAGTCTGCCTATTCGACCACGCTGAGCAAAATGCTGGTCAATCACCACAGAACGCAAAAGGCCCAATCCCGGAGCCATTGACAAATTACTTTTCTTTGCCGTTCCCGCTTCCCCTCCAACAATCATCGTATCAGACATAACGGAGGCCCCTGCACTCGTGCCAGCAATAATAATCCCCTTTTCGTACAACTGTTGCAGCATATGGCCGAGCAATGTCCCTCCCAACAAACCCGTAATCCGTAATTGATCCCCCCCTGTGAAAAAGATCCCCGTTGAATTTTCAAAGTCTTTGCCAATCCCTATTCTATTCGCCTGAATGCGGTCTGAAACGTCCAGAACCTGTACTTCTTGAGCCCCAAGACTAAGAAATAGGGCGTGATACTCTTCTCCTACTTGAAGCGGGTATTCTGTGGCAGCCGTTAAAACCGTAATCCGGCTTTCTCTACCACCAGATTCTTGAACAAAACGTTTTAGGATCTTGCACTCTCCCTTTTTATCTTCCGCTCCGCCAATAATTAAAAGCTTTCCTTCTACATGTTCCGTCAAAGCTGATCCCTCCTTGTCCGCTATATTCTCTACCTAAAGAGGGTTTAATTATGCAAGAACATTCAGAAATTCTGAACATAGCATGAGATAGATCTTATTCCTTAGAGTTAGGAGGCTTCTCTATGCTCAATTACAGAATTGTCGTTTACCCCGCCCGTCGACTGCTAGAGCTTTATGACGGGACTCAGCGAATTGGTTATTATCCCATCGCAGTAGGCAAAAGATCAACCCCCACCCCCCCAGGGCAATACACCATTGCCACGAAAGTAGTTAATCCTGGCGGAGCCTTTGGCAGTCGTTGGCTGGGTCTCTCAATTCCGTTTTACGGAATTCACGGTACTAATAACCCCTCAAGCATTGGTCAGGCCGTATCAAAAGGCTGTATCCGCATGCATAACCACGACGTCGAAAACCTATTCCGACTGGTCGAAATCGGCACCCCTGTGACTATTGATCCTTAATAGCCCTCTGTGTTGGGGGGACGGTCCTTTTAACACGCATGTGTTAAAAGGACCGTCCCCCCAACATTTTCCCCCAACATTCAAAAACCAATTTTTCCCTTGATGGTTTTAATAAGGACTTCTAGGATACCCCCGTCGCATTTGCCCCCTAGTCTCTACCCCTCCGACTCCATCCGTCCCCGTAATCGTATGCGTCAAAATATCCTTCACTGAAACAATTTGATCTGTTGGGGTAAAAGCAATTCGCTCCACGATGAACACTGGATCAAATGCATGGATGAGCATGCGTTTAGGTGATGAAGCAAAATTAGCTCCTGCTGAAAGAATCGCTTCATAGTTAGATTGGCAAGCCCCTGCAAAAATTACTAATGCATCACGGTTATGCTGAAAACGTCTTGCTTCCAATACAGATTCCACAAAATAGCGTGAACTCCGATAACTATCATTACTGTGAAAATCCTTTTTTCCATAGATGAAGCCGTCGTGACCGGTCAATACTAAGATATCGGCTGGGTTTTCTTGTAAGATTTTGCGAATGACTCTCGGTTGTTCAATCTCTGATTTACAAATTCCCTTAGCATCAATTCCCATTTGCCGATACATTTTAATGCATTGGTTTAAATAATCTTGGTCCCCGTCAAGCTGTATCACTCGTCCTGGCACCTCAAAAAATTCTCTTTTATCATCCAAATCCACCTTTCGTTGACTGGTTAGTTTGTGTAACTTTTGATAAATCAGCTTACTATCTTCACGCTCGTAGTTCGCGACTTCACTTGGACTCTTTGCGACAAGGTCTGAGATTGGAGCATCCGCGAGTAGTCGTAAATTAATCCCTTTAAGAATCGCCGATCCTTCCCCTTTTAAATTTACCTTCAACTGATCAATGTGAAAGTAAATATCCTGTCGATGTGAGAGTCGAGCAACAATATCTCCAACCTGAAACATAGCTAGACCTCCTTTTACATGGTTTGAAGTTCGTTGTTCGTGGTTCGAATATCAAAATAAAATACAGCTGGTGAATCTTTTTCCATAATTCGAATAGCGAATATCGACCTTCAAATATGCTATATACTATGTCGAATATAGCCAAACGGCATATAGTATAGCAAGTTAAGATAAAGGGGGTCCAATGATGTTCGGAGTGATTATTCCAGCCAAAAACGAGGAAAAGAGCATCTTGGCAGTCTTAACCACTGTATTGCGTCTTCCTATAAGCTATATAATCCTTGTCCTTAATGGCTGTACGGATCGGACGTTAGAGCTTGCTCGCTCAATACCAGATACTCGGATTCATATTCTATATTTTTCAGAACCCTTAGGTATTGATATTCCGAGAGCAGTCGGAGCGCTTTATGCACGTCATTTAGGAGTTACGGGAGCACTGTTTGTCGATGGGGATATGTCCGGAGATATCTATCACAATCTTGTCCAACTCCTTACTTCCATTGAATCAGGAGTCGATGTTGCTTTAACAAATTGTTATCCTTACATTCCACATCGGCAAAAACTCGCTAATCTCGTCCTTAAATTCCGTTCGAAGCTCAATCGTGAATTAGATCTTTTTAAGACCCTAGGTCTTGCAACGCCCACACACGGGCCTCATGCCCTTTCTAAACACGCCTTAGATACCCTTCCTATCAAGGCTATTGCAATACCCCCGCTCACCCTGTATTGGGCAAAGGAGATCGGTTTTTCGATTAAAGTGGCCACCTCAATTCCTCACGAAGCCCTCCACTCTCCTAGAAAGCATCGACGTCATGCTCGACTGATTGCCGAAACTATCATCGGAGATTGCCTTATGGGCATAGCGCTAAGCCAAGCTATCCCTATGACTCGATCATTAGGAAAACACAACTTATTGGGCTACCATCCTGAACGGCGTTTTGATCTTCTTAGAGATTGGCAAGAGTCTCTAAAATCTCAGAGCTTGTTTTACGAGCAACATGTCATCATCCCCGGAACCTCTAATTGCGCAAGTCGAGAAATAGTTAATTCCTCAGTTTAGGATTGATTTTTTGCTTTTGAAAGTACCCTAAAATAGTTTCCTTTTCATCCACCCGCACATGGACAATCGGTTGCAATTGACCCTCTTTGACTCCGGTCCATTTCATATAAATCGTTTGACTATAGGCTTTATTTAAAATGGGGTCTGAGTACTGTAGATCTATGACGATAAAGTGCGCCTTGATTTCAAGCTGTTTAGGGTAAATCTCTTCGCTGGGGATCGTGACAATTAAGCTCGATGAAGTTTCTTTGGGGATGTCGTTAACAATCGAGGATTCATCTTCGTAAATCGGTTTATCGTCCAATCGCTCATCAAAGATAACTGTCTTACTCGAAAGATTGACCGCGGGGTGTATTCCCACATTATTGAATCTCAACTCAAAGCTTAATTCATTACCTAAGTCAATTTTAGGGGATTCTTTTAAAATGAAATAGGGCCGTGCGGTCTCTTGCTGTACCTTCCAAGCGGACATTGTCAAATAGACAGTAATCAACGCCGTAAGCGCAAGCACGGTCGTTGCCATCGTCGCAATAACACTTGACCATTTAAGATAACCATTCTTTGCTTTTCCCAACCCCAGTCAACCTCCATCATCTGCAACATTATCTAAAACGAGAACTTCTAGGATAATCATAGACTCGATTTCGAACCTCGAACTTAGAGCTTCGAACTGTGTTTATCGAGCAACCTTATAGTTTGGAAATTACACGGCTTTTATGCCCTTAAAAATCAAGAAAATTTTTTAGCATACTTGATTACCCTTTTAGATCGTTAACCTTCGTCACAAAAAGAGGAGTATACACCGACAAAGTGGTGTATACTCCTAAATTCCTACTATTAGTCCTGAAAGGATCTTGTTAAAATCTGGAACTCTTCTATGCTCAACGATTCTGCACGTCGCCCTTCCGAAATGCCTACGCTTTGCAGGCGTTCGATGACTTCTTCTTTTTTAATCCCTAGTCCACCCATTAGCGAATTACTCAAGGTTTTTCTCCGTTGACTGAAAGCGGCTTTAACTATTCGAAAAAAGTCCTTTTTATTGACGTCAAATCCTGGGTAGGGGCGAAGGTCTAGTCTAAGTACGGACGAAGTAACCTTGGGCGACGGCCAAAAAGCACTCGGTAAGACATCCGTTACTTTTGTTACGCTTGCCGAAATCTGCACCGCGATTGACAAAATACCATATGTCTTACTCCCTGGTGGTGCTGCAATACGATCTGCTACTTCTTTCTGGATCATAATCGTCATCCCACTTAATCTATCCGCTTGCTCAAGAAAATGCATGATCAGTGGACTGGTAATATAATAAGGCAGATTCCCTACCAAATATCCCAATTGATCTCCCCAGAGGTCCTTTAGATCTAGCTTTAAGGCATCCTGATTGACAATTTCTATGGGAAGCCCTTTTAGCTCTCTGTTCAGAATCCCAATTTTATGGCTATCCAACTCAACCGCCCACATCTTGGGCACTTTGGGCGCGAGGACCCGTGTTAAGACTCCAAGACCGGGCCCGATTTCTACGAGTGGAACATCCGGCTGTAACGTACTGGCTGAGATAATACAATCAATCACTTCGTCACTGATTAAAAAAACCTGGCCCAGCGATTTATGGGCGCGTGCCCCATGTTTTATGAGTCGCTGCGTGTATTCAGATGCGCTTTCCATGCTGAACCTCCTCTATTGCCTTGAAAAGAACCTCCCGTGAAATTCCGAAACGGTTTAATCGATGAAGGAATTGTTTGGCATTCGTATCCCCGATTCCTAGCTTTCGCCCTACGGCTATCCTATATTCACTTGCCTGCTCTACGCCCGCAAGACCAGCTTGAAATAAATCCTGTATCGTAAACTTCTCACCGTTAGTGGAAGTCTTATGATCTTGCTGAATAGTTTCAAAGGCACGACGGATTTCTTGTAATGCAGCATTTTCAACCCCGATATCCCCATCTTTTGTCGCTACTTTCCTAGATAAATAAGCATGTTTAGCATGCGGAACATAAGTCCGAATACGATTGCGAATTTGCTCTCCCACCGTGTCCGGATCTGTAAAAACAATCACCCCTTGATGGTTTGCCATTTCTGCAATATAGTCTAACTTTTTCTTGGTTAGCCCATAACCATCAGTCCAGAGAAGATCCACTGCTCCAAGGGCAAGGCGCACTGCATGTGCGTCATTTTTCCCTTCAACTACAATTAATTCTTTTATCATTCTTTGATTCCTCCGCTTTCAACTCCTATATCTTAACCGAGAATGTCCAAATACTCAAATTAAGGGGGCATACGTTAACGGGACGAAAGATTTTCTCTTCCGTCCCGTTAAGGAGTTTATTTTTTCTCCCTGGTTTCTTTATTGGTGCCATAAGTTTTTATGAGCTGATCCCAAATTGCGGGATCCTCCATTCCTAAACGCCAAACAGCAACGCCATGCAACTTGTATTTGAGCGCATCATCCATTTTTGCCCTTAAGCTGGCGATATTCTCAAAGTAAACTTCGTGACGTATCCCATTTGCTGTATAGGTAAACTGTGGCACTTTGGCGTTGGGATCGGTAACAATTTCTACGCCGTGCTTCTTAGCCCGCTCAACCGTTTGAGCATAGGACAGATAATCTGGCATGATAGGTTTGTTCGTTCCCCAGTCAAAGGAGTATACCGGGAGACCCATCACAATTTTTTCTTTAGGTATTTTTCCCACTGCGAATTTAATAACTCGATCTACCCATCCCTCAGAGGCTACTGGTCCTTGGGTTGTTCCGAGTCCATGCTCATCATAGGTCATAAGGATGATTTGGTCAGCGGATTTTCCGATTGCAGCATAATCGTAGGCACCTGACCATAGATCTGATGGATAATCTACAAATTTAGCCGGGATAGAAATGTTCAAGACTTTATCTTTCGCTTTTAATGCTTTTTTAAGCTCAGCAACAAAGGAAGAGAAATTTTCTCGATCTCCAGGAGGAGTTTTCTCAATGTCCACCGAAATTCCATCCCAATTGTCTTGGGTTGTCAGGTTGACTAAGCTTGTCACTAAGTTCGACCTTTTTCCTGGGTTAGATAATACACTGTGTGCTAGATTCTCATCAAAGCCAACCGTTCCTTTTAACTTCATGTTATGCACTAAAGCATAGGCTTTGGACCCATTTTTTTGAACCTGATCTTTAATTTTTAAATCAACGTCACCTGTCTTAATAACCTTGCCGTTTGCATCAAAAGAGTACCAGAAAAACGCAACTTCATCCAGCAACTTAGCATTTTTCAACGTCGTTTCTTTCGAACTAGGTACAGACCCTTCTTGGTCAGTGTAAAATCCCATGACCACACGTTTTTCAGGTCCTAATACGGATTCTCGCGTTGCTCCTGCCTCTGCTTCAGGGAGCTTTGTAGTTTGTTGTGTTGACTGATCCGGTGCTTCGCCCGGAGCTTGGGGAGATTGTACATTGGTACATCCTGTCAAGGTAAGGCCCAAAATTAAGGCACTACTCATAAAAGTCAAAAACCGTTTCATGCTGCGCTTCAACTCCTTAATCTAGATTCGGTCACTGACTTTATTTTCCCCGCTTCAAAAGAGGTTATGTATCTAAATAATTTCAGTCATATATATCCTTCCTAAGTCAATTATGGGTGTGTTGAAAAATAATTAGAAATTCCTTTGGCAATCGCCCGTGATAACTGCTCTTGATACCAAGTTTGTTGTAACTTTGTCTGTTCTTTTGTACTGGACAAATACCCAACTTCCACAATAACAGCTGGCATTTTGGTGTTTTTTATTACGTAAAAATCACCAGGCTTGGCAATTCTACGATTCATCCCTGATATTTTAATCAATTCTTGTTGGATTAATTCAGCTAACCTTTTTCCAGATTCAGATTTATAATGGTAAAATGTTTCGGCCCCTGAATTTTGACCTTTGGCGGTTGCATTAACATGTAAACTGACAAAAACATTAGCTTTCTCCTGATTTGCCATATCAATGCGGTGATTTAGGTCAATTTTCTTCTTGGAAGTTTTACCCATCACCCCATTAGGAACATAATCCGAATCTTCTTCCCGAGTAAGAAAAACCACTATTCCACTTGGACGAAGCATCTCCTTAACTTTATGGGCAATTTGGAGATTAATCTCTTTTTCATAAACACCCTGAGAGGAAACCGCTCCTGGATCATACCCTCCATGTCCGGGATCAAGCATCACAACGTAACGATCTTCCAGAGGGCTAACAACGGCGGTAGAACCATGCCAAAATACTGAGACTACTAACATACCCATTACACCCAAAACAAGAACTATTGCCGTTTTTTTACCTAGTATTATTTTAGGCCATCGCACCATCGTTTCCAGCACTCCCTTACTTGTGGTTCTCTTTAAGAGTATGTGCTGAGAAATAAAGATAGACTTTCAGTTTTTAGTATAAAAAGGGTGACTTCACTTTAAGCGAAGTCACCCTTTACTAATCTATTTATTTATTGGACATATACCAAAACACTACGAACACCCCAGGACAAGGCTTCCTCCTTCGAATTCATGTAAAGGTCGATACGATTACCTCGGATAGCCCCTCCTGTATCTAACGCCCGTGCTACTCCATACCCCTCAACATATACATTCTTACCCAGTGGGATAACCCTAGGATCGACAGCAATGATCCCCGTGCGGACCGCTGCCCCTGTTGCAGTTGTGCCTCCAGGTATACAATAAGCGGTTGCTCTCATAACATAAGCTCTTTTAAACTGAATCGTGCTTCCACCCCGTGAAATAGAAGTTTGTGTACCGCGAGAAACTACTTGATTAGTGGGAGCCTTGACTACTCGTTGGCCAAGTATCTCTCGATCAACCTCTTTTCCATCCTCTAAGGTAAGTCGTATCGTCTGCTCTTGGGCACCATTTGAGCCACGACTGACCACTTTGTCCGGTAATCCAACGGGATAATCCGCCGGCTGTGCAACGGTCTGATAAGGAATCTCACTCGTCAAAACTTCTATTTTCTCAGAAACTCTAACAACATCCAATTGGTCATTAGGTACTAGCATATGATCAAGTGCTAACGAGATCTTATCTTTAGCGCCGAGGGTAAGGCCTAGTTTCTTTAGTGCATCCGCTACGGTACGTGGTGCTATAAATGCTTCCGACTTCTTGCCATCTGCATTCACGATGATAGGAATAGCCTTATGTACCTTGATTTCCATCTGGCTGGAAACCACTTCAGTCCGTGAAACATTCACTTCGTCAACATCTTTAACTTCAATACTATATCTCTCAGCTAATTCAGTTATAGCTTCTCCCACAGTTTTAGCGGGGGTCCGTGTCGTAAACGTTTGGTCATCGACTGAGAACTGAACCGGTACACTTTTGGTTACTTCAACGCTTAATCCCTTTATAACTTTTGTGTCACGTGAAGGAATTACAATATCTTCAGGATAAAATTCAAATTTCGAATGATTAAGTGCCTGACCAACAGTCCCGAAAATTGTTGTAATCTGAATGGGCTCTCCGTCAATAGTAAGGTTAATCGTTTTCATATTGTAAAAAAGGGCCATTGTGGCAATCAGGAAAATAACAAATCCCGCAACGACAAATTGGGCAATACGAGATGTACGAACTAAGACAAAGCCTTTAGTTCGAGTAATCTGTAACATTGAATCCCTCCAAAATATGCTAATAACAACTTTATTTTAATGGATAAGTAGTCAGTTGTCAAAATAATTTCCATTATATGGGGCTAAGGATATGAATGCGCACAGGCTTTCGACCCCAATCCATACACTGACGTAGGGTACCAAAGAAAACATCAATTTTATTGCCAAGAATTGCTCCCCCCGTGTCTGCAGCTATTGCATAACCGTATCCTTCAACATAGACTTTGGTACCCATCGGAATAACCTTTGGATCGACAGCAATCAAGCCTTCCCTTGGCTTGACTCCCGTCGCTGTGTTATTTCCAGTATACGTATAAGCGGTAGCCTCAACGTCCAATGTTTTACTAATATTCAAATTTATTAAATCAACTTGTTCCTTTTCAGCAATAGCTTTTTTAGGAGTTTGAACAATTACTTTCTTTTTTGGAATTGGCTCTGAGTTTTGAATAATGACTTCCTTCTTGGGACTTTTAAGTTCGAGGCTAGCGACCACTTGTTGATCAACGGGTTGTCCATCAACTTCGAAGGTCTTAATGACTTGACGCAAAACGCCTTCTTCCCCTTGTTCCTCGGTTTGACTCATACCTGGAAGAAGTTTATCCGATTCAACATATTGCGTTTCAAACGGGATCTCTTGCTCTACAACTTGAATCCTGCTAGTTATCGCCTGATCTCCAGTCCCTTCACTTGGCAGTGTTTGGCTATTTATTTCTTGAATACCTCCTGCTTGGTTGTCTATTTCTTGGCTTGTATTCAATTGTTCAATATTTAATTTTTTTGTACTTAATAGTTGTGAGGTCTGCAGTGAGTAGAGTTGAGAAATATCTGGCACCTCCAACATTGAATAACGTGTACCAGCTGCAAACACTGCTAATCCGCCTAAGTACGAACTCCATTGCTTGGTTCTTCGCCAATAATCGGAATAAGTAGTAATCGGTAGCGAATACATTTTATCCCTCCTTACTAAAATCTATGAAGTAAACAAAAAAAAAGAACTGTTAAATCAGTTCTTTAGACAAGTCTAAAAATGGTTTCTGCATTATGCATGGTTTGGATAGCAAGATCTTCAAAAGGCACGCCTCGGATCTCAGCTAGTTTCTTAACTATTTCTACAACATACGTCGGTTCATTACGCTTTCCACGTCGCGGTTCTGGAGTTAAATAGGGAGAATCTGTCTCTACCAAAATTCGATCTAACGGGGCGTTTTTAGCCACCTCGACCGTATGGCGGGCATTTTTATAGGTTACTGGTCCAGCAAACGATAGATAGAATCCCAGGTTTAAGAGAACCTTTGCCATTTCCCAAGAGCCTGAGTAGCAATGAAATATTCCACCGTATTGAGGGGGATTCGACTTAACAATTTCCATAACATCCTGATGTGCATCGCGATTGTGAATAACAATAGGCAAGCCAACTTCATTAGCCAACTTTATTTGTTGGATAAATACCTTTTTTTGAATTGGGCGTGGAGACAGATCTCGATAATAATCCAGCCCAATTTCGCCCCAAGCCAAAACTTTCGGTTGTTTAACCAATTTTCCTAAAAGCTTTTCCCAAGTTTCATCGGTAGCCTCTTCCGCATTGTGAGGGTGTACACCAATCGCTGCATAGATAAAATCATAGTCTTGGGCTAGCTTAACAGACCGCTCTGAAGAAGGTAGATCATAACCTACATTCGTCAGCCGAGAAATTCCGGCTGACTTCATGCGTGCAGCGACTTCAAGAAAGTCTTCCTTATAGCCAAGATCATCTAAGTGTGCATGAGTATCCCAGATCATTTAACTCGCGCCCCTCCAGGAAGATCTTTTTTCAGCGTAAGAACCTCCAAGATTTCCCCTTGCGAAGCTGCTAAGATCATACCCTGGGACGTAATTCCCCTCAGCTTAGTGGGCTTCAAATTAGCGACCACGACAACATATTGATTAATAAGGTCTTCTGGTGCATAGTGCTTAGCAATACCAGAAACCACTGTGCGTACTTCTCCAGCCACTTCAATTTCTAACTTCAAGAGTTTATCCGTCTTCTCCACTTTCTCGGCACTTAAAACCTTCCCGACCCGTAAATCCAGTTTGGCAAATTCTTCAATGCTGATTTCTTCTTTAATAGGCTCAAATTCTATGGTCTGAACAGGTTCTAGGCTTTCCTTTGGAGCTTGTGCTAGGTCCACTGTTTTAATCTCCCCTACCGTTAGATATTGGGCGATATCAATTCTCGGAAAAAGTGGCTCTCCCTTTTGAACGCGGGTTCCATGATTCAGTATTCCCCATTGGTCCGCTTCATTCCAGCGAATGAGGCCCTCATCATACCCTAAGAGCCTGCAAATCTTCGAGGGTAAGCCCGGCATAAAGGGGGCCGTTAAAATTGCCATAATTCGTATCGATTCTACAAAGGTATAAAGCACCGTATCTAAGCGCTCCCGCTGCTCCTCTTGTTTAGCGAGCGCCCAGGGGGCTGTTTCGTCCACATACTTGTTACACCGTGCCACAAACCGCCAAATTTCTTCAAGGGCCCTGGCTGGATCGCAGCTACTGAGGCTTTGCTCGACAGATTTCTTGACCTCTTGACTCAATGCTTTTAATTCCCGCTCCAGTTCACTGTCTTGTCCGGGCTGAGGTACAATTCCCTCTCTGTACTTGACAACCATTGCTAAACTTCGAGATATAAAATTCCCAAAATCATTAGCCAAATCGCTGTTTAGGCGTTCGACCACGTTATCTTCGGAATACGTACCATCTGTTCCTACCTGCATTTCTCGCAGTAAGAAATAACGGATAGCATCTGAGCCATATCTCTGAATTAATTCGAAAGAATCCTGTACGTTACCGCGAGACTTGGATATTTTCCCACCATCTTTGGTTAAATACCAACCATGCCCATAAATCACTTTAGGTAGTGGAATGTCTAAGGCCATCAGAATAATTGGCCAAATCACAGCGTGAAAACGCACAATATCCTTCCCCATAATGTGCACATCAGCAGGCCAATACCTCTGATAATTCTCCCCATCAGGGTACCCAAGCGCCGAAATATAATTTATCAGAGCATCCAGCCAGACATATACAACGTGTTTAGGGTCAAAGGGAACTTTAATTCCCCATTGAAATGTGGTACGCGAAACACAAAGGTCCTCTAAACCACCTTCAATAAAACGCAGCATTTCGTTGCGCCGGGAAACTGGTTGAATAAATTCCGGATACTCTTCAATATATTGATGCAAAGCTCCCTGATACTTTGAAAGACGAAAAAAATAACTTTCTTCCTTGAGTAATTCCACGTCACGACCACAATCTGCATTAGGACATTTTCCATCAATCAGTTTGTTTTCCATCCAGAACGTTTCACAAGGGGTACAATACCACCCAGAATACTCTGATTTATAGATATCCCCTTGTTCAAAAAGTTGAGTAAAGATTTTTTGAACGACTATTTGATGACGTTGCTCCGTTGTCCGTATAAAATCATCATTCGAAATTTCTAAGGCGTTCCATAGTTCTTTAAAACGTTCTACCACACCATCCACGTAAAGTTTGGGGTCCATCTGATGCGCTTCGGCGGTACGAACTATTTTTTGAGCATTTTCATCGGTACCCGTTAGAAAATAAACTTGATCCCCTATCAATCTATGATAACGGGCAAGTGCATCTGCTGCAACCGTTGTATATGCGGTACCAATATGTGGACTTGAATTAGGATAAAAAATCGGAGTGGTTATGTAATATTTCACCGTTACGTCTCCTTCTCAATTTCATTAGAGTGAACTAGTTGAAAATCCCACTTAAAAACGCAGGAATTAGAAAACTGGTAAAAAAAAGGCAGATTGACATTTGTCAAGTATACCCACAATTGAGATTTCGTATGATAAAAGGCGCTTTTTTAGTTCAAAAGACAATATTTTTGAAAATCTTTTCAAAAAACTGGTTGACTTTATATGGAACGATTGGTATCATAAGTCTGTAGTTTCCTGTCGAATGTTGTTGTAAAGGGAGTGTGGAGAAAAAATGATGAAATCAACTGGAATCGTAAGAAAAGTAGATGAACTCGGTCGTATTGTTTTACCGATAGAGCTTAGACGCACTTTAGGTATTGACGAGAAAGACGCTCTGGAGATCTATGTGGACCAAGAAAGAATTATTCTCAAAAAGTATGAGCCTGCTTGTGTATTTTGTGGTAATGCCAGTAATAACCAAATGTTTCACGGTAAAAACGTCTGCCGAGACTGTGCTGTTGCTATGAGCGAAAATTTAGCTAGTAGTGTCGAATCCTCAAAAGCTGTTTAATAGCTAAACCATACTTAGAGAAATTTACTAAAACGCATATGTGCATATAATTAACTTTGAAGGCCTTAAAGGCCTTCTTTTTTTCTTATTATCCGAAAGATTAATTTCAGGTCCTCATATGAGCAACTATTATGGTCTAACGGTCTCTTCCCGCCGTCACGGCGCCTTGCCATCCGGCATCTAGCCATCCATGGCGATGCTCTAATCTCGAACATCCCTGTTCGAGTCATGGCTACAGGGACACTTGGCCGTCCATGGCCTGCGGTCCCCTCCCGCCATCCATGGCTACGGGGACACTTGACCATCCATGGTCGGCGCATCGAGGAGGGCTTGATAGATTTGTTGCTTTTTTACTCCATGGCGCTTGGCCACTTCTTTCATGGCCTCCATTTTACTTAATCCCCGGTCAATCCCTTCCTGGACCTCTGTGCACCATTCTTCTGGGCTTCCTACCAATTTAACATGGACGTAGGGTGCTAATATGATGCAACACTCTCCCCGAGGTGTGGTTTGTTCGAAAGCTTTTATTAACTCTAAAACGGTTCCTCGATGCACTTGCTGATGTAATTTGGTCAGCTCACGTACTACCGCCGCCTCACGATCCCCAAAATGCTCTGACATCCCTTGGAGAGTAGCCACTAGACGATGAGGAGCCTCATAGAATATCTGAGTCTGTGAGAGATTTGCCAGTGGCTCTAGACTTCGTTTCCTAGCCCCCGTGGTAGTGGGCAGAAACCCGTGAAATGAAAAATGTTCCGTGGGCATTCCAGACAAGACCAAAGCTGTAAGTGCTGCATTAGGTCCGGGTAAAACATCGACTGGTATATCCTCATTCTGACAAAGCCGGATTATTTCATTTCCGGGATCAGAAATCCCCGGTAGACCAGCATCGGAAATAAGTGCAATTGTTAAACCGCTTTTAAGTTTCTCCACCAGTTCTAGAGATTTCTTCTTTTCGTTATGCTCGTGATAACTAATCATGTGGGTCGTAATCTGGTAATGCTGTAAAAGCTTACGTGAATGACGTGTATCTTCTGCAGCAATCAGATCTACTTCCCGCAACGTATCTAAAACCCTTAACGTGATATCTCCTAAATTTCCAATGGGTGTCGCGCATACATACAATGTACCCTTAGCCAACAATGCCTTCGACTCCTTGTTTCCATCCCGATACTTCGTTAATCTTTCCTTAAAAAGCCCATGCAAAATAGGCAATCCCCTTCTAACGGTTGCCCAAAATGAAGATGGCAAACGTGGAAGCCTTCTTGGTATAGGCGAACAAGATTATCATGGGCCACTCCTTGGATGTGCTCTGCATTAGCGATAACTCGTTCTGTTTCTTTCTCCGGGAGAGTCCATTCTCGCTTTAACTTAATATTTTCATTCTCTAACGCTTGAACATAAGGCTTTAAGCGATTAACTTCCTCGAGTAAAGAACGTAATTTCTCTTCGACTTCGGTCAAGGCCTGGGTCAATTGGCTCATACTTTCTCACTCTTTCCTTTAGGCCTTTCCCCTTTCCTATTGCGTTGCTGTCTCCCGTCAGGTTTAGGAGAGAGAACGCTTTCCGCGCGGGGATTCTGTTCATCGGAGCCTTCCATAAGCTTATCTGTATCTAGAGTAATGTGTTGTCGTGAACAATGCTCTTTATCGTCAGACCTGTAACAGCCATTTTCATACTTAAGACAGCACATCAGACGACCACAAATTCCAGAGATCTTAGTTGGATTAAGGGAGAGTTTTTGGTCTTTGGCCATCCGAATCGAGACTGGCTCAAAATCCCCTAAGAAAGAAGTACAGCAAAGGATCCTGCCACAAGAACCAACTCCGCCAAGCATTTTGGCTTCGTCGCGCACTCCGATTTGGCGTAGTTCGATGCGCGTCCTAAAGATTGCTGCTAAATCCTTCACCAATTCCCTGAAATCAACCCGCCCCTCTGCCGTGAAGGAAAAAATAATCTTATTCCCGTCAAACGTATATTCAACATCCACTAATTTCATGGGTAGATGATGTTCGGCAATCTTCTTCAAGCAGATTTGAAAGGCGTCTCTTTCTTTCGCTTTATTTTGTTCGACAAAATGTTCGTCCGCTGCCGTGGCCTTACGCATAACCTGCTTTAATGGCAAAATCACCTCTTCGTCTGGAACCTGACGAGAGGGAATAACCAATTCCCCAAATTCAATACCCCTTGCTGTTTCAACAATTACTTTATCAAATGCAGCGAGTTCAAGGTCTCCCGGGGAGAAATAATATATTTTTCCGGCGTGTTTAAAACGAACGCCCACAATCTCAATCACAGAGAGCCCCCCCTTGTTGAAATAATTCCAAAGCTAACACTTCAATCACTAATCTTGGATTTACTTGTTGTCTTAGTACATCAACGGCCTTCCCGATCGCCAAAAGGTCGAAGGGTCGGATCGTCCCATTTCGAATTCCTGCTTGGGCCTGTACCGCCATTACCTGTAGATAAAGGTTGGCTTGATTCTTATCGATGGGGAAAAGAGCAAAGAGTTTAAGGAAATCTCTCTCTTGGACAGCAATCCCAAACTTTTCCAGCCATTCTTGCAGTGTAGAAATTCCATGTTTTAAAATCTCTGTCGCCAGATTCTGATTACTTCCACTTAGCCGAAAAGCTTGAATTGCCTCATGCCTATCCTCGTCTCCTACTTCCTTTAACCAGGCTTCTTCAGAAAGATTAGGGAAATAAACAAGCTGTGCGCGGCTCTGTATCGTGGGTAAAATGCCTTCCGCATTATCAGCACTCAAAATAATAACTGTCCGCTCCGGCGGTTCCTCAATAACTTTTAACAGGGAATTTGCGGCCGGAATCGTCAAAGCTTCTGCCTGCTCAATAATAGAAACTTTATAAATTCCCTCGTAATGCTTAAGATTCACCTTTTCTTGCCACTTAAGTACCTGCTCAATCCCGATGGTCGTTTTAAGAGGTTTTAGCCATAAAACTTCTGGATGATTCCCACTGAGAATCTTTCGACAAGACGAACAACTTTGACAAGGTCCGTTGGAAATCGGCTTACTACAGTTCAAAATTTGCGCTAAACGGAGAGCAACCTCTCGTTGATGAAGCGAACTTCCTCCATGGAACAGTAAGAGATGGGCTAATCGCCTTTCACTTGCCGCTTTCTCTAAGTGTTCTAACTGTCGTTTCATATCGTCACATCAACACCTTTGTCCTCGCCAATCGGGATTACTCTCTTCATCCTTTAGCCCTCCTCGACAATCCAAATTGTTTGATTCTCAAAACCGTCCCAGCCTTGCCAACGTCCCTCTCCGGCAGTGAGTAACCTATCTAAAACTTCTTGAGTCATTTGCTCTCCCATTACGACCACTGGGATTCCGGGCGGATAGGGCGAGATCGTTTCCCCAACAATATGACCTAAGCTCTGCTTGAGGGGGATTTGATGTTTATGGGCAAAAAAAGCTTCCCGTGGAGAAAGAATCCGACGAGGTAAAGGAAGAATCTTAGGAACCAATCTTTCTACTCCCTTTTTTATGATTCTGCTTGCAACAGAGGGAGCAAAATCAATTAGACTTTCTAACCCCTTGGTAAGCCAACGAATATCCTCTGGTGTATTCCCTATCCCTAACATAAATAGGATATTTTCCTCATCCCATAACTCTGGTTCAATTCCGAAGCCTTCTCTGAGGTATTCTACACAACGTGGAGCTGAAATACCCAACGGCAATGTATTAATAAGAATTTTTGACCAATCCACCGTATGAATACCATAAGTCCCGACATCTTCTCCTGAGAGAATTCGAAAACCAGTCCCTACTTTCCTATGAAGTTCATCGACTGCTTCCCTAAGACATTCCCACCGCCCACTATCTAAGGCGAATTCTCCGGCTCGCTCCAAGGAGGCAAGAAATAAATAACTCGGGCTTGAGGATTGCAAAAACTCTAGACTTTGCCTCAAGCGAGTGCGAGAGACCCTGCTCCCTTGAACATGTAGCATAGCAGATTGAGTTAAAGCACTTAAAGTCTTATGAGAACTATGTAAGACCAGGTCTGCTCCAACCTTTAAGGCACTGGGTGGAAATAACGAGCCAAGGTAATGTGAGCCATGCGCTTGATCGACGAGAATAGGCGTTTCAAATTCCAAACGCGTTCTTTCATCCACCAAACGGCTTAATTCAAAGCCTGTACCGTAATAACTGGGATACGTGACATGACAGGCAGATAACCCTTGCCATGAAATCTGTTGTTTCTTCACGTCGAGTCCTAAAGGAAGATTAAAATCCGGGTGAATGATGGGCAACAAATAATCTGGTTTTAAACCACTTAACACCAAGGCGGACATAACGGAACGATGAGAGCTTCTTTCTACAGCAACCCTTTTATCCGCAGTATCTTCCAAAGCGAGAAACATCGCTTGATTTCCAACCGTCCCCCCGTTAACTAAAAAAAAGGTTTCCTCTGCCCCGAAAATCTCTGCAGCCCGTTTTTGCGCCTTGGCAATAATCCCGTACGGCGAATGAAGCATATCAAGCCCCGGAAGCTCAGTTAAATCAAATCCCCGAAAATCAAGGCCAATAAAAAACTCCTGTCGACCTTTATGGCCAGGAGTATGGAAAGAGCAAAATCCTTGTTTATGGTAATGGCTCAATCCCGCTCCAAGATCACCCACCGAATGAAGAACCTCCATTCACCAGACTTGTTTACCATTTGAATATAACTGACACATGGTATTCCTTATAGTTTAACATGAAATAGGTTTTTTTTCATCCCTAATACAAATCCTCTATTCAGGGAACCAAGTAGTAAAGAAAAGTTTAAGTTCTAATGATACATTTATATATTTTCCTTACTTCATTGCTAGTAAAACTAGTTTGTATCTTATTAAACTAATTATTTGTTTACCGTTCTGACTTAATAAAAAATTCCTTTTATCAAAAACATGAACTCCTGATATTCCGGTGTGCCTTGCTCTGCTGTGAACAACTCCTGTTGGCAATCCGAACAAAAAAACATTCCCTGAACTCGAAAACCATCATATAGGCCCTCTTTAGGGACCTGAGTACAACGGTAACATACTGGGAGAACCTTACCCCCGTTGACAAAAGTATTATAGTCTTCAACAACTTCTTGAGTTTCTGATGGGCTTTTTATATTGTTCTGGAACATCTTAATCATGATTATACCCCCCTAGTTACTTCTACCCCTATTCTTGCCCTTCTACCGTTGGATTAACCGCACTGCCGCTTGACATTCCAGAATGATGAACCGTAACTTGTACATCCAGGGAAATCGGAAAATCTTTAATTTCCGCCTCCCAATCATCCTTTATTGTCTTCCAATATGCCGAATTTTTCTGTTCAATATGCCGTCCAATTCCCAAAAAATCAAGGCCTAGCTCTCGTTGCTTTTTAAGCGAACTCTCACATTCTTTCTCGATAACCTTAGCAAAGCTCTTTTCTGCCCCTTTCCCTAATTCTACCCACTCCGGACCCGACAGTGGTTTCTTTAATCCCAGAACTTCATCAATTGCAATACTTGTGTTGATCTGGTATTGCAATTCTATTTTTCCGTTATTATTTTGTACTTTGTACTTTGTACGGGATGTTAATACTTGCCCTCCAAACTTAGCGTTTTCTTTTTCTTCATCTTTAAGATCAACAGTGTTAATTAAGCGATGTACAACGTCATTCTCTAACCACATATATCCTTTAGTTTCTTCGTCTGTCAAAAAATCCACCAAGCGATCCCCACGCAAAACTCCCGCACCTTGTATCCGTATCTCTCCTGCCTCATCATTTCCGTCCGCTTTATATTCAAGGCCCTCCCCAGGCTTTACGCTCTCAAGCACCGGGAGAATTGGTGCCGTACTTGTTGTACCTAAAATAGTAAGGTAATGCCCTAACCGTACCATCGGGAAGCTCGATATTTCATCTCCACCTTCAATGATATTTTTAGTAGCCATAGCTGGTAATAGCTCAGAGCGCAATTCTAGCCTCAAGATGTCTTGGGCCTTCCCTTTAGCTAGAACTAGGTACATTGAGCGACGAAATTCAGAATAACGTTGTGCAAAGTCCAACATATTATTAAAACCACCAGCTTTTGCTACCTCCTCGCCAATAATGATCACCTTCAGTGAACCCATAAAAGGGGTCCGATAGGTGATTTTAGAAATCTTTTCGATAGCTTCCCTGACGCTTGAAGTCTCTACGCCAAATGTTCGGTCCTTAATTTCCGCACCGCTCGCAGCTCCTTTTGTTGGCCTTGCAAATTGAAATGTTATGACAAAAGTACCGGTTTTTTCCCCAAGATCAAATCCTACTCCTAATAGTGGGGCTAATTCCTCCACTTCCCGTTTTCCCCAACATCCAGGCAATAACATAAGGCATACAATCAAGATCCCTATAAGCCCTCTTTTAAGTTGGCTAATACTTTTCATGAATCACCAGTTCCCTTCTTCCAGCGCGAGGCTCCCCATAGAGTAAGGATCCAAGCAGACGCAAAAGGTAAAATGAGATAATTGTCGACGATTCCAATTTCCATAATTAATGAAGGTCCTCTTTTAAACCTAAAAGCGATCACCATAAATATGACGCCCACTGCGAGATTCCATTTTAATCCCTTCAATTTAAAGACGGTATCTAAGCCCCAAGTCACTGTGTAAAAAAATGCGCAGACCTTTATGACCAGGGCTCCTAACCACACCCCTAGAAATAAGGATTCAACTCCAGCTACCGTCCGACTTATTTCCACCATCTTCCCTAAGACAAGTAAACCATAGACTAAACGGATGGTTTCTGCAGGTCCAAACACTAGAATTTGAATTAAGACAACCATTGTATCCAGGAATCCTACCAAAAAAACTGCTCGCCAAACCCCTGTCTTCAATTGTCCAAGCACTTGTTTATCAGTAGCTAGAAAGGGAAGGATTCCCGCTAAGAAGAGAATATATTCCATCGCGAAGGGTACTACTTTGAGCCCCCCTAAAAAAAGCGGTTTAAATCCCTCACTTAAAATAGGCATAAGTTCTCCTTGTTCCATACGCGGTATGGAGAGACCGACATTTAGAACCAAGGCAATCACAATTAGAGGAAAGATAACTTCGGAAAAGCGCGCAAATACTTCGATCCCCGAATTAACCAAGTAAAAAACGAGTAAAAGCCCTCCTAGGTAGAACACCCCAAGGGGGGTTAGAGGCATAATTGAAGTCTCATAGATATCCCCTGCTTGGGCCAACAACAGCCCGCCAAAGTAACCCGTGATTGAAATATAAAGGACCCCAATGATTTTCCCAATCCATTTTCCAAACAGCGTTTCTGAAATCTGTAACAAATTTCTGCCTGGATACTGTTCGAGAAGCGAAATCACCATTAAGCCGTAAGGAATTCCCACAGCTAAGCCCGGTAAGACACTCATCCAGCTATCCCGTCCACCGACTGTAGTAACCATCGATGCTACAGGAAAAAACGTTGTCCCCATAAGCACGGCTGCCCCTAAGGTCATAAATTGATGTGATGAGATTCTTTCCATCGTTACCCTTGCCCTCCTGATTGGGGTCTCATTCGTCGAACACTCGCTCCCTTCTTCCAGAGCGAGACTCCCCATAGAATAGGTACCCAAAGGGATATAAAAGGCACTATCAGATACTCATCAACAAGTCCGATTTCCATAATTAAAGAAGGACCTCTTATAAACCTGAAAGCAATCCCTAAAAATGCAACACCCATTGCCAGGTTCCATTTTAACCCCTTCAAGCCAAAGACGGTTTCTAAACCCCAAATCGCTGCAAAAAAGAGAGAACTGATTTTTAAGACCGCCGCTCCAAACCAAACCCCCAAAAATATGGATTCAACTCCAGCTACCGTTCGGCTTACTTCTACCATTTTCCCTAAGACAAGTAAACCATAGACCACACGGATAGTTTCCGCTGGTCCAAAAACAAGCATTTGGATTAAGACAACCAACGTGTCTAGAATGCCCACCAAGAAAACAGTTCGCCAAACCCCAGTTTTCAACTGACGAAGCTCTTGCTTTCCGGTGGGTAGAAAAGCGATAATTCCTGCTAGAAAGAGCATATAGGTCATCACAAAGGGGGTTACTTTAAATGCCCCTATAAAAATTGGTTTAAATCCCTCACTTAAAATAGGCAAAAGTTCCCCTTGTTCGATCCGAGGTATAGAGAGTCCAATATTCAGAAGCAAGGCGATGACGATCAGTGGAAAAACTACTTCGGAAAAACCTAACACTTCGATCCCAGAGTTCACTAGATAGAAAACGAGTAATAATCCTCCTAGATAGAACACTCCGAGAGGGGTTACAGGCATAGTCGAAACCTGATAGATGTCCCCGACTTGCCCCAGCAACAAGCCACCAAGATAACCCGTTATTAGTATGAAAATGGTACCTATGATTTTCCCGATCCACTTTCCAAGCAGTGTTTCTGAAATCGTCAATAGATTTTTTTGAGGATACTGTTCTAAAAGGGAAAACACCATTAAGCCGTAAGGAATTCCCACGGCAAATCCCGGTAAGACACTCATCCATCCATCTCGACCGCCGACTCCAGTCACGATGGATGCTACGGGAAGAAACGTTGTACCAAGGAGTACGGCCGCTCCTAAGGTCATAAATTGGTGGGGAGAAATTCTTTCCATGGTTACCCCTTCCCATTTGGTCGGGGTTCCTCGACGTCCATGAGTTGAGGACGACGCTTTAACGCCCACCATGGTGCCCGAACGAATGTATCTTGTAACAAGGCCCGAATACGCAGCGGGGCTATCGGGCTTAAGTAGGGTACTCCGAAAGAACGAAGGCTTAGGAGGTGAATTAAGATCGCATAAAGACCCACAGCTACCCCAAAAAAACCAAGAATACCAGCCAAAATCATTAGTGGGAATCGCATGAGCCGAACCGCAAGACTCAAATCGAAGGTAGGAATAGCATAACTAGACACAGCTGTCAATCCAATGATGATAACCATCAGGGGGCTGACCAGGCCGGCCGTCACCGCTGCTTCGCCGATAATAAGTGCCCCGACAATCCCGATCGTCTGTCCAATCGGCTTTGGTAAGCGGAGCCCTGCTTCCTGTAATATTTCTAAAGTAATCGTCATAGTTAAGGCCTCTAAAAGAGCCGGAAAGGGCACTCCTTCCCGACCTGCAGATATACTCATCAAGAGATCTGTCGGTATAATTTCCTGATGAAACGTCGTCACTGCAATATAGACGCTAGGGGC